>CAYYRG010000106.1:0-5761 GCA_964474015.1 uncultured Anaerolineaceae bacterium
CCCGAACTGCGGCTTTCGGACAAAGGGCTGGTGGACGTCACCAAATTCCAGTTTGTACCGGTGGTAGAAGCGTAATGTCCACCCGGCACTGAAACCGTGCTTGCCCTCATCAGACATGCCGCCCCAGGGTGCTGATGAGGGCAAGCAGTCAAAGGGGGAAAGCCCGCTTTCCCGTCAGGATGTTCCCTGCCTATGGCCTGGCTGCTGCCCGTCAACCTGCTCTTGCTGACGATGCTTGTGCGCTGGAAAACACGCACAGGGTGGACGCGCGCTTATTTCCTCGCCACCCTGCTCTTCGGGGCTGCCCTGGCATTACTCACCGAAGGGTTGAGTTGGGGGCGCTGGCTGACGCCTGCCGCCGCCCTGGCGACCCAGGCGGCGCTCGCCCTCACCCTCGCCGCGCTGGCAGGCTACCTGTGGCGCGCCACACCACCCTCACAGCGCCCACGCTGGCCGGAAGTTTCGCGAGAAACCCTGCTGAGTTGGAGCCTGCCCCTGCTGATTTTGAGCATCGCGGCTTACCTGGCCTGGATAACACCGCCCAATACCATCGATGCATGGACTTACCACCTGGCGCGGGTCATCCACTGGGCGCAAGACCACAGCGTAGCGCCTTACCCCACCCACATTCTGCGCCAGATTTACCAGATGCCGTGGGCAGAAGAAACCATCCTGTGGCTGCGTCTGCTAACGGGCAACGACCATCTGGCCGCGTTCGTCCAGTGGTGGGCGCTCTTGAGCCTTTTCATTGTCATGCCGGATTTCGCGCAATTGATCGTGCCGCGCGCCAGCAGCGTGTGGGCACGGTGGAGCATTGCAGCCATCCCGATGGCAATTTTGCAGGCTTCCAGCACCCAAAACGACCTGGTCCTCGCCTATTGGGCAGTGGGCTTTCTCTATGCTTTGCTGCTCTACCGCCGCTCGCGCAACCCCCATTGGCTGCTGGCGGGGGCCCTGGCTCTGGGGCTCGCCCTCCGCACCAAAGGCACCGCTTACCCCTGGCTGTTCGTCTTCGGGGTGTGGTGGTTGGTGCTGATGCTGCGCGACAGGCAATGGCGGTGGCTGGTGCTTGCGGCGGTCTTCACAGGGGCGCTGGTGGCAGGGCCGTGGTACCGCAATTGGGAAGTCTTTGGGCACCCCTTTGGCTCACCCGGCGTCCGCCAGTTTTACTTCATGGAAGAGCTCGACGGGCGCGGCTGGGCATCGAACAACCTGCGCCAGATGGCTTCCAATGCATCGGCAGGCTACCCTTACATTCCACATACCGCCTTCTCGCTGGCCACACCTGCCGAGCGCGGCGTGACGTGGGTTCACCAACACCTGCTGCACTTAGAGCCTTCCGACCCGCGTTTTACCGAGAAAGGGCACACTTTCTATGTGCCTGACCGAAAATTCCCCAGCGAGGACGAAGGCGGCGCGTTGACTTACCTGATCATCCTGTTGCTGGCCACCCCGCTGGGCCTTTGGAAAGGCAACCGCACCCTCCGGGCTTATCTCATCGCTTTGTGGGCTTCATGGGGACTTTTCACCGCGCTGATCAAGTGGCAGCCCTGGATTACCCGCCTGCAACTTCCGTGGCTGCTGATGGGCATCCCCGTGGTGGTTTGGCTGCTCCAGTGGGCAAGCCGGGAACGCAAATGGGCTGCCGGGCTGGCGCTGCTCACCATCTTGAGCCTGGTGCCCCGCCCGCTGTTCCAAAACGTGCAGCGTCCCCTGCAAGGCGCCAACGATATTCGCTACCTTTCACCCACAACTCGCCTGTTTCTGCCTGCCCGCAACCTGCAGCAGCCTTATGTGCAAGCCATGAGCGTGCTGAAACGCACGCGCTGCGACCAAATTGGGCTCTACACTGACGCCAACGGCCCGGAGTATGTCTTCTGGTATCTCCTGAGCCCTTCCAAGCCCGGCTTGCGGCTGGAACACGTCCTTGTGACCAACCCAACAGCGCGCTTCGCGGCTTCCTGGCCGCCCTTCACCCCCTGCGCGCTCATCGTTACCCGCCCCGACTTCGATGCCCCAGCGGTCTGGGACACACTGGGGCATCGCTATCGGCGAGTGTTTGCCAACGCAAAATTACCGTTATTTGTTTACCTCATGACCAGTAAGACAGCCTCAGGGCGCGAGCACACACCCTACGCCGCCGGCAATGGCAAGGCGGGAGGGCTTTCTTCGCTGGCCTCTTCTGCCGGGCGCAGCACGATTTCGCCTTCTTCGTCCACATCCACCACAATGCCCACGCCCTCATCAAACGCGCCCGCCAGCAAGGCTTCTGAGATGGGATCCTCCACTTTTTGCTGGATCACCCGCCGCAGGGGACGCGCACCCATCTCGGGGTCGTAGCCCAGGTCGGCCAGGCGCTCCAACGCCGCGGGGGTGGCTTCCAGCGCATGCCCCTGTTCCGCCAGCCGGGCACGCACTTTCCCTAACTCCAGGGATACAATTTCAAGGATGTCTTCCTTGCTCAACGAGCGGAAGACGATGACCGCATCGACGCGGTTGATGAACTCCGGGCGGAAGACGCGTTTCAGCGATTCCAGCAGTTTCTTCCGCATTTCCTGGTACGAAAGCCGCTCTTCCAGCGCCTGGTCGCGTTGCAGGCGGAAGCCCAGCGAAGTCTGCCGCTTGATCATATCCGCCCCGACGTTGGAGGTCATGATGATGATGCTGTTACGGAAGTCCACCTTGCGGCCTTTAGCATCGGTCAGGTGGCCTTCTTCCATGATCTGCAGCAGCATGTTGTGGACCTCAGGATGAGCCTTTTCGATTTCATCGAAGACCACGATGGCGTAAGGGCGGCGGCGGATGGCTTCGGTGAGTTGCCCGGCCTCCTCATAGCCCACATAGCCCGGCGGCGCCCCCACCAGGCGGCTGGTGGTGTGCCGTTCCATGAATTCGGACATATCCAGATGAATGAGGGCATCTTCACTGCCGAACATGAAGCGCGCCAACGCTTTCGTGAGGGCGGTTTTGCCCACGCCGGTGGGGCCGAGGAACAGGAAAGAGCCAATCGGGCGGTGAGGGTCTTTCAGGCCGGCGCGCGCCCGCCGCACCGCTTTGGCAATGCTCTCGATGGCTTCGTCCTGCCCTATGATCTGCCGCTTGAGTTCCTCTTCCATGTGCAGCAGGCGCTCGGTTTCCTCATTGGCGAGCTGGGTCACCGGCACCCCCGTCCACATGGAAACCACTTCGGCGATGTCTTCCGAGGTCACCGTAGGGCTGGTGGCGCGGTCCCAACCCACACGCAGTTGTTCCAGTTCGGCTTCCACCGCGCGGATTCTCTCTTGCAGGGCATAAGCCTCTTCAGATTGGTTGTTTTCCAGCGCGAGGGCCAGGTTTTCGCGCAGGCGGCGCAGTTCGTCAATCAACGAGCGGCTTTGCCGGGCAGTGGGGCTTTTGTACATCCGCACACGGGAAGCCGCCTCGTCGACCAGGTCGATGGCTTTGTCGGGCAGGAAGCGGTCGCTGACGTAGCGCGCTGAAAGCCGCGCGGCCGATTCGAGCGCCTCGTCGGAAATGCTGAGGTGATGGTGCTCCTCGTACACCGGCCGCACGCCTTTGAGGATCTCCACTGTCTCTTCCACCGAAGGTTCATCCACCATCACAGGCTGGAAGCGGCGTTCCAGCGCCGAGTCGCTTTCGATATACTTGCGGTATTCGTCCAACGTGGTGGCGCCAATGACCTGCAATTCGCCCCGCGAAAGGGCAGGCTTGAGGATGTTGGCGGCATCCACCGCCGAACCGGCTGCGCCCGCGCCCACCAGCATGTGGAATTCGTCAATGAAGAGGATGGCTTCCGAGGCTTTGAGTTCGTCGATGACGCGCTTCAGCCGCTCTTCAAACTGGCCGCGATACATGGTGCCTGCGACCAGCGAGCCCACATCCAGTTGCAATACGCGTTTGCCCAGCAGCGGCGCGGGCACGTTGCCTTCCACAATGCGCTGGGCCAGCCCTTCGACGATGGCCGTTTTGCCGACGCCGGGTTCGCCGATCAGGGCAGGGTTGTTCTTGGTGCGGCGCGCCAGAATCTGGATGACGCGCTCGATTTCGGTTTCCCGCCCGATGACAGGGTCGAGTTCGCCTGCTTCGGCCAGGGCAGTGAGGTCGGTTGCCAGTTGCTCGAGGAGCGAGGCTTTCTTTTGTTCCTTCTTGCCTCGCTTGCCGGCCTGGGGGCGGGTGGGCGTCATGCTGCCAGTTTCGTGCAGCACGCGGCGGGTTTGCCGCCGAATCTGGTCGGGGGTGACGCCCAGGCGATGCAAGGCGCGCATGGCAGTGCTGTCGGGCATCCGCAACAGGCCCAGCAGCAGGTGCTCGGTGCCGATGTATTGATGCCCCAACCGGGTCGCCTCTTCCAGCGCATAACGCAGCACGGTTTGGGTTTCAGGGGCCAGGTCGATCTGGCCGCCGGTATAATCTCCGGGGCCGACCAGCCGCGCGACGATTTCCTGCACGCGCTGCGGCTCCAGCCCCAATTCGCGCAAAACCCGCCCGGCCACGCCGCCTTCTTCGCGGACCAGACCGAGCAGCAGGTGTTCGCTGCCAATTTGGGAATGGCGCATCCGCTCGGCTTCCTGATGCGCCAGGCTCAGCACCCGCCGAGCCCTTTGGGTGAACCGTTCCATTCCGGCCACGGTACTGCCTCCTTCACACGTTTCCGTCGTTCTTGGGTCGCTTGCCGTCGGGAACTCGCCGCGCAAGGCGAATTCCTTACCAATGGCGCTACGGAACCTGCTTACATTCTACCAAAGTTTCCCCCTTTGCCAGCCTGCTCTTCCAGATTTTACGGATTTCTGATAAAAGTTTAAGGCATCACTCAACTTCTCGCCCAAGCGAGGTTACGCATGACAACCTGGTGTAAGGCACGCGCGCTCCCCCGCCGCGGCTGGGTGGGGCTGGCACTGATCGCGGTTTTCTGGCCGGTCAACTGGTTTTGGCCTGGCCTGCGCACCCACCTGGCCTTCTTCCCCTTGTGGCTGGGTTATGCCCTCACGGTGGATGCGCTGACGTTCTGCCGCCGGGGGGAGTCGCTGTTCAGCCGCTCGCCGCGGCGATATGTATTGCTGTTCGTGATCTCCGCCCCGGCATGGTGGTTGTTCGAGGCGCTCAACTTGCGCACACAAAACTGGCACTACCTCGGGCGGGAATTCTTTACCAACACCCAGTACGCCCTGCTGGCGACGCTGAGTTTTTCCACCGTGATGCCCGCGGTGTTTGGCACAGCCCAACTGGTGCACACTTTTCCGCCCTTCGACCGCCCGCTGAAAGGCCCGCGCGTGCCGCCCACCCCTGCAGTGCTCTGGGGCGCATTTCTCAGCGGCTGGGCGATGCTGGGGCTGCTGCTGGCCTTCCCGCGCTATTGCTTCCCCTTCTTGTGGCTTTCAGTGTTCTTCATCCTGGAGCCCCTCAACGCCTGGCTGGGCTTTCCCTCACTGCTGCGCTGGACGGCGCGCCGCAACTGGCAGCCCATCTATACCCTTTGGGCGGGGGTGCTGGTGACGGCCTTTTTCTGGGAAATGTGGAATTATTTTTCGTACCCGAAATGGGTGTATCATGTCCCCTTTGTGGGTTTCTGGCACATTTTCGAGATGCCGCTGCTGGGCTACGGCGGCTATTTGCCCTTTGCGTTAGAGTTATGGGCGTTGTATCACCTGGTGATGGGGCTGGCAGGGCGTCAGGAAGCCAGCGACCTTGTGGAAGCCATCACCGTGCCGCCGGTCTCCCCAAAGCCATAGGGGCGGGAAAGCCCTCTTCCCGCCCCGCGGCA
>CAYYRG010000107.1:0-5670 GCA_964474015.1 uncultured Anaerolineaceae bacterium
CTCCCCTTCGACCCGCTGGGGCGTTGGACGCCCCCTGACCCCTTGCCAGACCTACTACTGGCGCGTCGCTGCGGTCATCGGCAGCACCTTAGGTCCCTACTCCAACACTCGCACCTTCATCGCCGCGCCAGCCACCACCAGCACATGCCCCACGCCGGAACCGCTGCCTGCCACCATCCGCGGCACGGTGTGGCACGACCTCTGCGCCGAAACCGAAGGGCCGATGCCTACCCCGCTGCCGCCGGGCTGCGTGCAGGGTCCCGACGGCAGCATCCATGCCGACGGCATCCACCAGCCCAACGAGCCGGGCATCGGCGGCGTGCAGGTCACGCTGCACCCCATGGGCGACTGCAACGCACCCGCCGTCGCAACCACAACCACCAACGCCAACGGCGACTACGTTTTCGACGACATCACTGATTTCGGCACGTACTGTGTGCGCATTGCCGCAGGGGAAGCCCCCAACGACGCCATCCTCATCCCCGGCGAGTGGACCTACCCGGCCTCGGCTTACGGACACGACCCCGCCACTCAGACCGCCAGCGTGGCGGCTTCCGATACCATCACGCTGGACTTTGGGTGGGACTACCAGTTCCTGCCCGCGCCTCCCACGCCGAGCGTTCCCCTCTTCCGGCTGGATAAAAACGCTTTCTGCCGCCAGGGCCCCGGCAAAAACTACCCCAAAGTTGCCACGCTGGCCTCCGGCGACACCGTCCCCATCCAGGGGCGCCTCGCCAACAACGCGTGGTTCTACATCTTCGTGGAAAAGAGCAACTCTCACTGCTGGATTGCTTCCACCGTAGGCAAAGTGGAAGGCAACACGGGCCAGACCGCGGTAATGACGCCCCCACCGCCACCCACACCAGCGGACACCACGCCGCCGGAAATCACCGACGTCCACCCGCTGGGCAAGTTGGTGTACTACAACAGCAAAAAGTGCGGCTCCACGGTTTTGGAAGTGGCCGCGCGGGTTACCGACGACATCGGCGTGCGCGAAAACAACATTGTGATGCAATACCGCTACGTGCCCACAGGCGGCGCACCCAGCGGCTGGCACAGCACGCCCGTTCACGATCGCGCCATGGGGAACCAGTACGGCTTCATGGTCGACGTGGTCAACGAAGCCAAAGGCGCGATGCAGGCCACCTCAGGGCGCATCGAATACCGCATTGTCGCCATCGACAACGCGGGCAACAAAGCTGTTTCTCATACGCTGAGCATTCTGCTTGACTTCTGCAAGTAACATGCTTACCTGCCATTGCTTTCTTCCCTGGTAGGTGCTATGGCTATACGAAAGCCGCCTTTCGGCGCCCCTTGTAAAACGGGCACTGAAAGGCGGCTGTGTGTTAGGTCGCGGTCGCAGGCTACAACTCTGCCGCCAAAACGCCCAAATCGCCATAGGCGCGGGCACGCTCGGCTTTGAATTGCTGGGTGTACATGCGGTAATAGTGCCCCCGCAGGCGCAGCAACTCGGCGTGGGTGCCCATTTCCTCGATGCGCCCACCCTTGAGCACGATGATGCGGTCGGCGCGGCGAATGGTGCTCAACCGGTGCGCGATAATGAAACTGGTGCGGCCCTTCAACAAGGCTTCCATGCCGCGCTGAATGAGCGCCTCGGTCAGCGTATCTACGCTGGAGGTCGCCTCATCCATCACGAAAATTTCCGGCTGCGCCAGCACCGCCCGCGCCAGGCTGACCAGTTGCTTCTGCCCGGTGGAAAGCAGCACGCCCCCCTCCCCCACCTCGGTGTCGTAGCCTTTCTCCAGCCGCATGATGAAGTCGTGCGCCCCGGCAATGCGGGCGGCCTCCTCCACCTCTTCATCGCTGGCCTCTAAACGGCCATAACGGATGTTCTCCCGAATGGTGCCGCTGAACAGGTGCGGCGTTTGTAACACAATGCCGATGCGGCGATGCAGGCTTTCCAGGGTGTAGTCACGATAGTCGCGCCCGTTGATGCGAATGGTGCCTTCCCGCGGCTCGTAAAAACGGCAGAGCAGGTTGACCAACGTGGTCTTGCCGCCGCCCGTCGGCCCCACGATGGCAATCGTCTCACCGGGCTCGACCGTGAGCGAAAAATCGCGAATGACCGGCTTACGCGGCTCATACCAGAAAGCGACGTGGTCGAACTCGATCCTTCCCAGTAACGTCTCGGCAGGCACCGCGCCGGGGCGGTTCTGCACCTCGGGCTCGGTATCCAGCAGGGTAAAAATGCGCTCCCCACCGGCGATCGCGCGCTGCAGTTCGGAAAACACGCGCGCCAGGTCCTGCACCGGCCAAAGCATCATGGTCACGTAGGAAACAAACGCCTGAATGCCCCCCACCGTCAGCGAACCGTGCAAGGCTTGCAAACCGCCATACCACACGATGAGGGCCAGCACCAACGCCGCCACAAACTGCACTGCCGGCAGGAACAACGCCGATAGCCACGCCGCGCGGTATGAGGCCTCGTACATGCCGCGAGTGAGCACCTGAAATTCGTTCAGGTTTTGCTCCTCGCGATTGAGCGCCTTCACCACGTGCACGCCGGTGATGGTTTCGTTGTACGCACCGGTGATCTTGGCGTTCATCCGCCGCGCCCGGCGGAATTCCGCCAGAATGCGCTTGCGAAATTCAATGGCGACATACACCAGCACCGGCACCATCGCGAACACGATCAGCGCCAGTTTCCAGTTGATGATGAGCATGTAAATCGTGGCCGTGACGATGTTGAGAATCGCCCAAACGGTATCTACGAAGCCCCACGTCACCAGATCGGCTACTTTTTGGGAATCGGAGGTGACGCGAGCGATGAGCCTGCCTACGGACTGGCGGACGTAGTAGGACAGGGAAAGGTCTTGCAAATGGTCAAAGGTCTGGCGGCGCAGGTCATATTCAATCCGCTCGGCCAGCAAGCCGGCAAGGTAAATGAAGACGAACACCATCACCGCCTGCGCCACCTGCACAATGCCGTAACGCAACGCCAAACGGTAGAGGGCGTGGATGTCGTGGCGCACAATCCCCTGGTCGATGATTCCCTTGTTGATGTAAGTGAAATAGGAATCCATCCATGACGTCAGGCCGATGGCGGCCAAAAATGCCAGTGTTTGCAGCCAGTAAGGGCGCAGCAGCCCCAAAATGCGTTGCACCACGGGCATGGTGATTTGAGAGGTGTATTCTTCCTCTTCGAAAGCGAAGTCTGACATAGGAATCTCCGTATCGCAAGCGTTGTGATGGCAACCGGACGGCAGCGCACCCAGGTGGCGCCTTCCAGAGCGGCGACCAGTCGCTGCACTCCAAAAAAGCAGGCCCGCGTCACACGGCGGCCAGTTCCTTTTGCAGTTCCTCGTCGATGCGGGTTTGAATCTCGAAAATCTGCCGGTACATGCCTTCCTGTTGCATCAGTGCTTCGTGAGTGCCCTGCTGGACGATGCGGCCCTTATCCATCACCAAAATCAGGTCGGCGTGCATCACCGACTGGACGCGATGGGCAATGATGAAAGTCGTGCGCCCCTCCATCAGGCGGGCCAGGGCGGCGCGAATGGCCGCCTCGGTTTCGGTATCCACGCTGGCGGTGGCCTCGTCGAGGATGAGGATGCGAGGATTTTTGAGCAAGGCCCGCGCAATGGCAACCCGCTGCTTCTGCCCGCCGGAAAGCGTCACCCCGCGCTCGCCAACCAGGGTATCGTAGCCATCGGGGAAGGCCATGATGTCGTCGTGAATGGCGGCGGCGCGCGCCGCGGCTTCGATTTCCTCGCGGGTGACTTCACGCCCGGCCCCGTAGGCAATGTTTTCCCAAATCGTGCGGCTGAACAAGAACGGCTCTTGCTCCACGATGCCAATCTGGCGGCGTAGCCATGCCCGCGGGTAACGGCGCAGTTCCACCCCATCCAGCAAGATGCGCCCCTCGGTGTAATCATGGAAACGCGGCAACAGGTTGACCAGGGTGGTCTTGCCCGACCCCGTGGAACCCAGCAGGGCCACCACCTGCCCCGGTTCGCAGCGGAAGGTGATGCCCTCCAGGGCAGGGACGGTATCATCTTCATAAGTAAAGCCAACGTGTTCGAACACCACTTCGCCCCGCAGCGGCGTTTCGGGCACGAAATCACCGTCTTCCAGCGGCTCGGGGGCTTCCTTGAGAATCTCCACCAGCCGCCCATAGGAAACCAGCCCGGTGGAACCCTGCACGATCATCCGCCCCAGGCCGCGGATAGGCATCACCAACCAGCCCACCAGCCCCGCATAAGCCAGGTAGGTGCCCACGGTAATCTGGCCGTGAATGGCGAGCAGCGCGGCGTAAACAAAGCCTCCCAGGATTTGCGCCCCAAGCACCAGGTCGGAAATCGGCCAAAAGAGGCTGTGCATAAAAGTCAGACGCTTGCCCAGGATGTATTTTTGCCAGTTCTCGCGCTCGAATTTCTGCCTTTCATAATCCTGGCGGGCAAACGCCTTGACCACCCGCACGCCGCTCAGGTTTTCCTGCAAGGTGGTTGTCAGGCGTGATTCCTGCCGCTGATAGGCTTCGTAAGCGCGCGAAACCCGCCGGAAGAACACCAGGGAAAGCACCAGCACCCACGGCACGGCCAGCACCGAGACCCATGCCAGGCGGGGGTACAGGTGGTAGATGGCCAGAAAATTGATGACGAAAATCAGCACCACCCGCCCCGCGCCGATGGCCTGATCGGCAAAAAAGCGACGCACCGCGTCGACGTCGGAAGTGGTGCGCTCGACCAGGTCGCCGGTCGAAACGTGGGTGTGATAGGCCACACTGAGGCGCTGAATGTGGTCGAAAAGGTAATCGCGCAGACGGCGGGCAATGCCCTCGGCGGTATAGGCCGAGAGGCGCCCGGAGAGGAAGGAAAACAGCCCCTGCCCCAGGGCCAGCAGCACGAAGCCCACCCCCACCCAGGCAAAAGCCTGGGGGAGGGTGCGGCCCAAGATGGGGGTTTCCTGATGGGTGAGCAAATCGGCAAAATAGCGCAAGAGCAAATAGGTAGCCGTTTTTGCCAGGGTGGCCAGTGCCAGCGCCAGGGTGGCCCCAAGATAGGCCAGCCGGTAGCCGCGCATCATGTACCACAACCCTGCGAGGCGGCGCTTGCCCACCACGCGGCGCAGGTCGAGAGGATGGCGACGAAGAGAGGTTGTCATGGCAATGTGCTCCGTATGTGTTTCCAGCGTAGGGTTTCCATGAACAAACCGCACGGCGAGGCTGCGGCGAGACTCTGGTCAGCCCCGCATTGCAGCCTGCCTCCTGACAACAAAAAAGGCCACAGCGCGCGCTGTGGCCGAATGGACGTGCAAAGGCGAAGGAAGTCAGCGGTGGCTAAGCCATCCACCTCCAGGCGCGCGAACGCGATGCAAAGAGCCAACCTGTCGCAGTTTGTAGACCATCGCACGCCTCCTTTCGCTGGTGTATCGTCCAGCCCAAGTTTACCACATTTTCAGGGTTGCCAGAGCGGCTTTTGCAGTTGCCAGAGCGGCTTTTGCAGCCGGAGGAGCACCCAAATGTTGCAGAAAGGCCACAGCGCGAACAGTCTCTGCTCACTCTCCTGCCGAAGCTTACTTTTGCGAGGAGGGGGCGCTGGCGCCGAGTGAAGACGAAGTGCTTGTGTCCGCAAAGCCTCGGGTGGGCCAACGGCCACCTTTGCCGAAATATGGTAAAACTCAGATGCCGAAGAGAGAGTATACTAAACA
>CAYYRG010000108.1:0-5636 GCA_964474015.1 uncultured Anaerolineaceae bacterium
GGCAGGAAGACCTGGACTTCCCCTTGGGGCGGCGCGCCGGGCGGGTGTGTGACCTGAATCAGGGCTAAGGCTTTCGCACAAGGGAAGACCGGGCAGGACGTGGGTTTGCAATAGATCACCAGCATTTCGCTACCGTCTCGCAGGGGCGGGGGCGGAGTGTCCAGCGCCATTCGGAAGCGCATTTGCCCTTGTGCCCCTAACAGCCCTGCGAAGAACAGATGCGGCGCGTCGATGGGGGTGTCGTCACACAGCCCACCGCACTTTTCGGGGGAAGACACATAGCGTGGGTAGAAAAGGAACCCCCACCCCACGCGCACTTCGTGTTTTCTGAGCGCCTGGAGGACTTCCTGTCGCGACCAGGGCAGGTCATCCCAGAGGTGCAAGATCTGGGCGCGCGTCAGGAATTCATCGATACTGAGGGGACGCCAGCGAGGAGGCGTGGTGGTTCTCCATCCCACAGAGCCTGCCTGGCCGGAATAGACGACCCACCCCATGGCTCCGAATTCCAGCACCACCATGGCTAACGAAAGCAGCGCCACACTTCCCCCCAGCCGCCAGCCGGTGCGCAGCAGCCTTTGGGGTGAGGTTGAGAGGTCGCAGGGGGTGCGTAGCCAGTCGGGTACAGCGCCGCCGAAGGCGGCGGCCCCTTCGTGGATCAACGTGACCCATCCCACCGTAGCGAAGAGCGGTAGTACCCAATCCAGCGGCACGACGTAGCGCCCACCGGCGTCGCGCGCCGCAGCGCTCACCCCCAGGTAAACCAGCATGATCCCCAGCGGTACGAGTAAGGTCTCCCGCCGCTTGCGCCAGAGTACGGCCATGCCCAGAGCCAAAACCAGCGTTTGCAGCACCAGCAACACGGTGGTTTCCGCTGGCAGGTGATACCATGATGATGAGAGCAGCCCGGCCCAGAGGGGCGTTTTCTCGCGTACCACCAGCAGCATGGGGTAAAAGCGCAGCACAGGCGGGAAGGTCAGCGCTAACGCCAGCAGGTTGCGGGTGAAAAGATCGCCCACCACGAGCAACAAGCTGCCGTGTTCCTGGGTGAGGCGGGCGAAGATGCCAGCGGTGCCTTTGCCAGGCGGGGATGGGTGGAGGGGCGTAGGCTGCGGCGGTGTCCCTGGCTGGGATGCTTTGGAGGTAGCCGTAGCGGCTGGGCGCGGTGTGGCTGTGGCGGTGGCGGTATGCTGCGTGGGCGTGGGCGAAAGCACCACCGCTGGGGAAGGGCTGGGCGTGGGTGAGGCGAGCGGTGTGGGCGAGGGGGGCGTGGTTGGGGTGGCTTTTGTTGAGGGGGGTGTGCCGAGAATGTCAGCCCGGTAGGTGAGCGAGAGCACGGTTCCTATCGGGGCGTGGAGCAATAAACGTACGCCGGAGATGGGCCCTCGCGCATACGGCAGTCGTTGGGCGAGAATGTCGTTGCGGATCGCCCAGGGGGTGAGCACTGCGGCCATGCCCGCAAGCAAAATGCCGCTCAGTGCGATGGCTTTCCCCAGCCGCTGCCACAAGCGCCCGGGCGAAAAGAGCACCGGCACGGCCAGAAGGGGAGAAAGCGCCATCAGCACCAGGTTTTCCCGCCGCACCAGGAAGCCAAAAGCAAGCAGCGCGCCCACGGCAAACAGCCACGGCTTCCGTTTCCAGGGGCGTTGTAGGAAGAGGATGGCTGCCAGGGCCAGCAGTACGAAGATGGCCCGCAGCAGCGGCTCGGTTGCCCACATGTGGACGTGGGAGGTGACGTGGAAAAGGTCGGCGTGGAGGATGGCGTTTCTTTCCCGCAGGATCTCGATCCCTGCCAGGAGCAGGCCTACACTGCGGGAATGCGCCATAGCCCCCAAAAGATAGAGTAGCGCGGGGGTGATGGAAAGCAGCAGCACCAGGGTCAGCGTGACCGCGGAGGCCGTTTTGGCCCAGGTTTGGATGAGCGCCAGCAACCCAACCAGCCCCAGGTGCGTGTTGCCCAGCCCGCCCCGGGGGGTGGCTGCACTGGCGAAATAACCATACCCCAGCACGCCCTGCTCACCGGCCAGCCCATATTTTTCGGCATCGGAGAAGGGGTAGCGCTGGTGGTTGGGGGGGAAGGCCGCGGGCTGGAAGTAAGCGGGGGCGGGGGTGCTCCACCACCACACGCCAAAGGCGGCTGCCCACAAGGCGAGGAAGACGGCCACGTCGCGCCCTGGAAGCGGCTTCTGCCAGCGAGCGGGCAACCAGCGCCCCAACGTCACGCCGCTGCCCAGGAGCGTGAGCAAAAGCCAGATTTGCCCGCTGAGGATGGGCACACCGATGCCTTGCCAGTAATGCGGGGCGCGCCACCCCAGGCCGGTGACCACCACCAGCAGCACCGCCGCACCCCCTGCGGCCACAATGGCAAAGAACACGCCCGCCCCGCTCACACGCGGACGGTGCAGCGAGCCCCCTTGTCGTTTCCAGCCGATGAACCATGCCCCACTGCCAACCCATACCAGCCAGAACCAGAGCAGCAGGCTGTGTTGCCATCGCACGGCGGCCTGGAAATCGTCTATCCAGAAAGACGACGGCGTCAGGGCCATGCCCAGGCTGAGCCAGACCACCCATCCCCATGCCCACAACCAGGCTGGATGTTGCATGGCCTGTTGCGCCCACTGTCGGAGGCGTGAGGGCTGGGCGCGGCGCGCATCCCACGCCAGCCACCACAGCCCTGCGGTGAAAAGCGCGATCAGCGCGACCTCGCCGCCCCAGAAGTAGAGGGGCACAGGGTGGTCGAACCACCACTGCCGGCTGAGGAAGTATCCCACGGCGAGCGCGCTGCCCACCGTGGTAAAGAGGGCCCATCCCAGGTGCGGCGTGTGATTTGGAAGAGGCGATGACGAGCGTTGGCGCATGGGGTTTGCGTTCCAGTGGGAGACTTGCTGGGCTATTCGGCCACGGCGCGTGTGATGTGAGCGCCCAGGGCCTGCAATTTGGCGTCGATGCGTTCATAGCCGCGGTCGATTTGTCCGATGTTGCGGATGACGGAGCGGCCGTGGGCGGCCAGGGCGGCCAGCACTAAGGCCATCCCTGCCCGGATGTCGGGGCTTTCTAAGGTTTCCCCGACCAGTTGCGCCGGGCCGTTGACAATGACCCGGTGGGGGTCGCAGAGCACAATTTGGGCTCCCATGCCTACCAGTTTGTCGGTGAAGAACATTCGGCTGGGGTACATCCAGTCGTGGAAAAGCACGCTGCCTTTGGCCTGGGTGGCGACCACAATGGCGATGCTCATCAGGTCGGTGGGGAAGCCAGGCCACGGCATGACCGTGATTTGAGGGATGGCATTGCCCAGGTCGGGGCGGATTTCCAGCGGTTGCTCAGCGGGCACCACGATGTCGGGACCGTCGTCTTCCCACGTCACCCCCAGGCGGTTGAATACCAGCCGAATCATGCCCAGGTATTCAGGCGCAGCCCGGCGGATGCGAATGTTTCCCCCTGTGACCGCTGCCGCGCCGATGAAACTGACGACTTCCAGGTAGTCGGGGCCGATGGTGAATTCGGCGCCGTGCAGGCGCTCGACGCCCTGAATGTGCAGCGTGTTGCTGCCGACGCCTTCGATGCGGGCGCCCATCGCGTTGAGCAGGCGGCAGAGTTCCTGCACGTGGGGTTCAGAGGCCGCGTTACGGATGATGGTTTCGCCTTTGGCCAGCGCGGCGGCCATCACCGCGTTTTCGGTGGCGGTCACCGAGGCTTCGTCGAGCAAAATTTCGGCGCCGTGCAGGGCGCGAGCGCGGAAGACAAAGCGGCGTTCCAGGTGCTGGTATTCGGCTTCTGCTCCCAGGGCGCGCAAAGCAAGGATGTGCGTGTCGACCCGCCGCCGCCCAATGACATCGCCGCCTGGTGGGGGAAGCCGCAGTTCGCCGCTGCGGGCCAGCATGGGCCCCGCCAGCAAAATCGAGGCGCGGATGCGGCGGCACAGGCCGGCATCCAGCGCCGCGGGGCGCACTTCCCGGGCGTGGATTTCCCAGCGGCTGGGCGCAAGTTCGGTGATGGTCACGCCCAGGCTTTCCAGGAGCGCCCGCATGGTGTGCACGTCGCGGATATTGGGCACGTTGTGCAACACCACGGGCTCGTCGGTGAGCAGGCAGGCGGCCAGCAAGGGCAGGGCGGCATTTTTGTTCCCCGAGGGGGTGACTTCGCCCTGCAAGGGGATGCCGCCTTCGATGATGAAAGTGTCCATCATGGGTTTTCCTCGTGGAGGGTGCGTGCCAGGGGCTCTGAAAGCAGGGTGACGGGGTCGCCGGGCGCCAGGTGGAGCATCTCGGCGGCGCTGTGGCGGTTGGCGACGAGTTCCACCATGCCGCTGCTGCCCACCAGGGCGGCGACTTCGCCTGTGGGCACCTCGGCGAACGTCCGCACCAGGGGAAGCACCCGCCCGTCGGGAAGGCGCACCGCGCCGGGGGTGAAGTATTGCGGCTCGTGGGTTTCGTATAGCCACGGAAGGAGCAGCCATTGCTCGCCATCGTAGCGAAAAGCCCCCAAAGAAGTGATGAGATTGCCAAAATGGTCGGCGTGCAACACCTCACCGTGCAACAGGTCGCCTTCTCGCGCCCAGCGCGGCGGAGGAAAGCGTTGCAGGGTGGGCACCATGGGGCCAAAAGCGCGCCCCGGCACGCCCAGGGCCGCATAGGCCGCTGCCGGGGCAAAGATGTCGCGCCCGTGGAAGGTCGCACTGGGCAGGTGCAACTGGAACGCCGGGTTGGCCAACGCCCAGGCGCGGCTTTCGGCTTTCAGCACGTAAGTCAGCAGCCCGTTGTCGGGTGCAATGAAGCGGTAACCTTCGCTTTCGACCAGCACCGGCAGGCGGGAAGACCCTACCCCAGGGTCAACCACGGCCAGAAAGATCGTGCCTTGCGGAAAAAAACGGTAGCTTTGCCAGAGGGCAAACGCTGCCCGGCGGATGTCTCCTGGGGGAATCTCGTGGGTCAGGTCAACCAAAGGGGCTTCGACGCGTTTCAGGATGACCCCTTTCATGATGCCCACGTAAGGGTCGCGCGCACCGAAATCGGTCAGAATGGCAATGGGAGCAGGCACAGCAACCTTCCTTTTGGAAAAACAGAAAAAGCCCTTGACAAAATCTTAAGAACGCCTTACAATTTCTTTAGAAATCCTAAAATGCAGCCTGGGAAGTGCAGTGTGTGCTGCAATCTAAAGTCTCTGGCTCAATTTTACCATTGCCTGAAAGGAGGCATCCTGATGACAACCCAAGACGAACGACTGCGGATTTTGCAAATGGTGGCCGAGGGAAAGGTTAGCCCAGAAGAGGCTGCGGCCTTGCTGGAGGCCCTGTCGGGTGGCGAAGGCCCTGCTGCGGCGGGGGCAACCAGCACTACGGGGCAGGGGCGTTGGCTGCGGATCCGGGTCGAGGAAAAAGGCTCCCAGAAGGTCAACATCCGCCTGCCGTGGCGGCTGGTGGACGTGGGCTTGAAGATCGCGCGGCGTTTTGCCCCCGATACCGACATGGGCGACCTGGGCGGGGTGCTCAACGAGGCAATGAATGCCGGCCTGCCGGGGAAGATTATCGAAGTTCACGATGAGGAAGATGACGAGCACGTGGAAATTTGGATTGAATAACCTGGGGGCTTACGCCGTTGGTTGTAAAAACCCTCGTTTTCATGTCATGGCGAGCCCCCTGT
>CAYYRG010000109.1:0-1919 GCA_964474015.1 uncultured Anaerolineaceae bacterium
GCCGAAGAGGTGATGCGCGGCCTGAAAGCCGTGGTGTTGCAGGGCGATTACGTTCCCGTGTTCGTGGCTGCGGGCGAAAAGGAAATCGGCCTGGCCCCGCTGCTGGAAGCCCTGATCGCGCTCATGCCTTCCCCCGCCGAAGCCCCGGCCCTGCCCGCCGAAAACGCCAAGGGCGAGCCCGTCGAACTCACCGCCGACGACAGCGGCCCCCTGGCTGCCTACGTCTGGAAGACCACCGCCGACCCCTTCGTCGGCAAGATCACTTACTTCAAAGTGGTTTCGGGCAGCATCCATTCCGACACGCGCGTCTGGAACGCCAACAAAGGCACCGAAGAGCGCCTGGGCACCCTGCATATTTTGCGCGGCAAAGAGCAAATCGCAGTGAAAACCCTGCACGCCGGCGACCTGGGCACTGTGCCCAAACTGAGCGAAACGGGCACCGGCGATACCCTTTGCGACAAGGGCAACCCCATCAAAATCAAAATGCCCGAATACCCCACCGCGCTCTACCGCGTCGCCGTGGTGCCGAAATCGCAGTCCGATTCCACCAAACTCGGCAGCACCCTCACCCGCCTGTGCGAAGAAGACCCCACCCTTTCGTGGTATCAGGATGGCTCCACCAAGCAGACCATTCTGCAAGGCATGGGCGACCAGCACATCGACGTCGCCATCCGCAAGGCGAAGACCAAATTCCAACTCAACCTCGACACCGCGGAGCCGAAAGTGCCCTACCGCGAGACCATCACCAAGAAAGGGCAGGCGCAATACCGCCACAAGAAGCAGACCGGCGGCGCGGGGCAGTTCGCCGAAGTGCACATGCGGGTGGAACCCAACCCCGAAAGCGATTACGACTTCGCCTGGGAAGTCTTCGGCGGCGCGATCTCGTCCAGTTTCCAGCCTTCCATCGAGAAGGGCATCAAGAACGTCATGAAGCAGGGCGTGATTGCCGGTTACCCGGTGGTCAATGTCAAAATTGCGGTGTACGACGGCAAGGAACACCCCGTGGACTCCAAGCCGGTGGCCTTCGAGATTGCCTCGCGGGAAGCCTTCAAACTGGCTTTCCAGGATGCCGGCCCGGTGTTGCTGGAGCCAATTTACAAAGTGCGCATCACCGTGCCCGAAGCCAGCATGGGCGACGTGCTCGGCGACCTGAACACCCGCCGTGCCCGCGTCCAGGGCATGGACACGGAAAAAGGCCGCTCGGTGATTACCGCCGAGGTGCCCCTGGCCGAGATGCTGCGCTACACCACCGACCTGCGTTCGCTGACCGGGGGGCGCGGCGTGTTCGAGATGGAATTCTCGCACTACGAAAAAGTGCCTGCCCACCTGCAGCAGGAAATCATCGCCGAGCGCCAGCGGGAACTTTCGGAAGAGAAATAGCCCCCAGCGTCGCCTTCAACAAACAAACCAGCCCTCGGTTGTGTGCGCCGAGGGCTGGTTGCTGTTGTTAGGGTTCTTCTTCTCCAAACAAGCGTAACCACTCTTCCAATTCATCGGCGGAGAGGTTTTCGGGCTTTTCGGCCTCGACGCGAGTTTGGTTGAGCGCCCTGAGTTCGGCGGCAAAGGTTTCGGAAGACACTACTCGCGCCCCAGCCCAGCGGGCGGCGCGCTGCACTTCATGGTCGGAAGACACTACCACCCAGTTGCGAGCCTGTTTTCCCAGTTTGCGCACTCGTGCCGCGATGGCCTGGTCGGCGGTGCGGCCGCTGTGCACGAACACCGCGGTGACTGCGCCAAAATGGCGGCGGCCAGCGCTGCCCGCGGCGGCGCGGTCGAAATACACCTCGGCGCGCGTGTTGCGGTGGGCGCAGTAACGTTGCAGCCACTCGACCAGCCGCATTTCGTCGTCGGGTGCTTGCAGGCTCAGACCGGGAAGTTTGGGAATCAGGTTGTGGCCGTCGATGATGAGAGGCATGGGG
>CAYYRG010000109.1:2019-5430 GCA_964474015.1 uncultured Anaerolineaceae bacterium
CAGCAGGGCGTGGTTGAAGGCGTCGGGGCTGTCGGCAATCACGCCGTGGCCGGCCCCGGCGATGGTGACATGCCTGGCGCCGGGAATGCCCCGCGCCAGGGCGCGCTGGGTGTCAGGCGGCACGGTGGTGTCTTCCTCGCCGGTGATGACCAGCGCGGGCACGCGAATTTCGCCCAGACGATGGCGGACGTCGAAGCGTGCCAGCGCGCGCATGGCGGCGCGATAGGCGCGCGGGTCGGCCTGGCGGATTTCGGCCAGCAAGGCTTCGCGCAGGGCTTCTTGCTCAGGCCTGGGGAAGATGTGTTTCGCAACGGCGCGCCCCTGCGCTTCCAGCCCTAAGGTGTGCACCACCAGCATCCGCAGGGCAAAGTAAGCCCAGTCGCGCACGCCAGGGGGGCGCAGGGCGGCAAAGGTGTTGACTAACGTGAGCGAGCGCACGTTTTCGGGGAAGTCCAATGCTGCGGCCAGCGCGACCGTGCCGCCCATGGAAATGCCGACGACGTGGGCAGGCAGGGCGTCGAGGCTTTCCAGCAGCGAAAAGGTCGCTGCCGCGGCGCGCTGCGGCGACCACGGGGCGCGATAAGGCGTCTTCCCGAAACCGGGCAGGTCGACGGCAATAGGACGAAAGCCGGCTTCAACCAGGGCGACAAGCTGCGCCTGCCACGAGGCCGCCGTCGAGCCCAGGCCGTGGAGCAGCAGCACCGCTTCTGCGTGCTGCGGCGCGGGGTCAAGATAGTGCATGGCGGGGGGAGCGGGTTGTGGGCACATGGTCAAGGGGTGGGGTTAGCCGGGGGGCATGGTGCCGTAAAGGTTGCGGTAGATGACAAAGGCTTCGTAAATGCGACGGATGTAGTCGCGCGTCTGGCCGTAGGGGATGATTTCCAGCAGCAAATCGGGGTCGCCTTGGGCGGCTTGCTGCCAGCGCGCGGCGTTGCCCGGCCCGGCGTTGTAAGCGGCGAGAGCGGCGTAGAGGTCGCCTTTGAGGTAATCGCGCTGGCGGGCGAGGTAGTGCGCCCCGTAGGTGATGCTGACTTTCGGACGGTAAAGGTCGTCGGGGGTGAAGTCGGGCGGCCAGCCGGTTTGCTGGTAGATTTCTTTGGCAGTGGCGGGCATCAATTGCATCAGGCCGCGTGCGCCCGCCGAGGAATGCACAAAACCCTCGAAGAGGGATTCCTGCCGCAGCACGGCAAAGAGGAAGAGAGGATGAAAGTCATAAGCCTGGGCGGCGGGCAGCACCAGGTCGCTGTAAAAGGTGCCGAAGCGCAGGTGGGCGAAGTAGGGCGGGGCAGCGGTGAGGGTGGCGGCGTCGTCCAGCCCGGCCAGGTCGAGGACGTGGCGGGCGGCAAATACGGCGCTGCGGTAGAGCCCAATCTGCCGAAAGTATTCGGCCAGGCGGAAGGTGTCGGCAGGGCTATCGGCCACGGCGGTGCGCAGGGCTTCGAATTCGGCTTTGGCTTCTTCGTAGCGGCCTAAGCGCCACAGTTCGCTGCCGCGGATGAAGCGGGGGTCGCTGGCGAGGTGGCCGGGGGTGAGCAGGTCGGCGGGGGAATCGGCCAGTTCGAAGCGGCTGCGCACCCACGCGGCAGCCTGCTGGCGCTCGGCGGCCCAGTTGGTGGTCAGGTGGAAAGCCGGGGGCGGGGCGAAAGGTGGGCGGCCAGCGAGCAGGTCGCGGGCGCGCTCGCTGTAATAGCCGGTAGGGTCGGCGGCTGCAGCGAGTTGCCAGGCGTTGCGCGCGCCGGGCGAATCGCCCGCGGCGGCGCGCAATTTGCCCAGCCAGAGGTAGGCAGCGGCGCGGTTTTCGGCTTTGGCGGCGGCGGCGCTGGCTTCCTGCAGCAGCCCCCGCGCCGTCTCGTCGTTCCCCAGGCGATGGGTGGTGATGGCGGCCAGGTACAGGCTGCGGAAGGCATAGCCAGAGGTCGGATATTCCCGCGCGACGCGTTCCCACAGGGCGGCAGCACGCGCCAGGTTGCCAGCGCGCACCTGCACCCGCGCGGCGTCGAAGAGGAACTCGGCCGCGCGCGAGTGGGTGGGGGCGGCCTGGACGAAAGCCAGCAGGGTCTCGGTGGCTTTGTCGTACAGGTCAAGGTAAGCCCATTCGGTGTAGGCTTTTTGTTCCCAGGCTTTATCCCAAAAGCGGCTTTTGGGGTAGCCGTCGATGAGCGCCTGCCAGGCGATGGTGGCTTGGGCGGCGTTCCCCATCGCCCGCAGCGCCAGCCCTTTGTAATACAGCGCGGTGTCGCTCCCGCCGGGCTGGGCGTTGAGGTAGCGGTCGAAAGCCTGCACGGCGACGCCGTATTGCCCCGCGAAGTAATCGGTGAGGCCGCGGTTGAGGTCGTCTACTGGCACGCCGTCTTTGACCAGTTGGGTAAGGGCCAGGTAGGATTGGTAGGCGGCGGGGTAATTGTTGACGGCATCAAGGTAGGCTTCGTGGGCGTGTTCGGGGTCGTGCAAAGCGGTGTAGGCCTGGCCGATGTACCAATCGAGCAGGGCGCGGCGGTAGCCGTTGGCGTCGGCCTGGTAGAGCGCCTGATATTCGGCGATGGCGGTGGTCAGGTTGCCTTCCATGTGGTGGGCGCGCGCGATGCCCAGTTTGATGCCATAGATGCGGTCCTGCGGCGGGGAAGCCTTGAGCGCCGCCTGGTAGGCCGAAGCCGCGCCGTTGTAATCGCCTGCGTTGAAGCGGTTGTCGCCCATCCATTCGTAGAGGTAGGCGTCGATGTAGCCGGGGCGGTGCTGCAGGAAGGCCTGATATGCTTTGGCGGCTTCCGTGTAGCGTTCCAGCGCCTGGTAGGCTTCGGCAAGGTAGAAATAGGCGTCGGTGGCGGCGGTGGTGTCAGGGTAGGCGGTGATGACAGCCCGGAAAGCGTCAAGGGCAGCGGCGTAATGGCGGGCGTAAAGGTCGGCGCGCCCCAGCCCAAGTTGGGCGGCAGCCAGCACGGCAGGGTCGGCGCTTTGGGCCTGGGCCTGCTGGAAGGCCGCGCGGGCCGCGTCCCAATCGCCTTCGAAGAGCGCACGCTGGCCGTTCTCCAGCCAGCCGGAAGGCTGCGGCGTGGGTGTGGGTGTGGGCGTGGGGGTGATGGTGGGTGTGGGCGAGGGGGTCGCGGTGGGGGTGAGGGTGGGTGTGGGGGTAGGCCACAGCCCCAGCCCCCCTGCCGGCAGGGCGCATGCCCCGATGAGCAGGGCAAAAAGGAAGGGAAAGAAGAAACGGAAGCGGTTTGAAGGCATAGGCGGGCAGTTCATTGGGGAATCAGGGTGGCTGAATAGCCATAGTATACCAGCCGCGTCGCGTGGTGAGGCGTGGCGCAAAGTCAAGCCTCATCAGGGTGCCGCTCGCGAGCCTTTGCCCCCATGATTTTCGCGCACGTAAGCCCGCAGGTAGCGCCCGGTGTACGAGGCTTCCACCTGGCAGAT
>CAYYRG010000110.1:0-5428 GCA_964474015.1 uncultured Anaerolineaceae bacterium
GCGCTTTTTCAAAATTGCGTTATACTAAAACCAGCCGTTTCGCACACCCAGCGTACCCTATAAGGAGGCTGTTATGACCACAAAAATCACCTGGTACGGTCACGCCACCATTGGCCTGGAGACCAGCGATGGCTACAAGATTTTGATCGACCCCTTCTTCAGCGGCAATCCGGCGGCCAGCACGACCGCCGACAAGGTGAGCGCCGATTTTATCGTGGTGAGTCATGGCCACGGCGACCATGTCGGCGATGCCCTGGAAATCGCCAAACGCACCGGTGCGCTTATCATCAGTAACTTTGAAATCACTAACTGGTTGACCGCCCAAGGCGCTGAGAAGGTGCACCCGCAGCACCTTGGCGGCGGTTTCAAGCACCCCTTTGGCTACCTCAAACTGACCCTGGCCTTGCACGGCTCGGCTTTGCCCGATGGCTCTTACGGCGGCAACCCGGCGGGCATTTTGTTGACCACCAATGACGGCCATAAACTCTACTTTGCCCAGGATACCGGCCTGTTTGGCGATATGGCGCTCATCGGTGACGAAGGGCTGGACCTCGCGATGGTGCCTATTGGCGACAACTTCACCATGGGCCCCGATGATGCTTTGCGGGCGGTGAAACTGCTGCGCCCGAAGCATGTCATTCCCATTCATTACAACACCTGGCCGTTGATTGAGCAAGATGCTCAGGCGTGGGCGCAGCGGGTCGAGGCGGAAACCGACGCCAAGGCCCATGTGCTCAACCCTGGCGACGTGTTTGAATTGTGAGCGTCTTTCACCCCCGTTGATTCCCCCTCGCGCCACCCTCGCGGGGCAGGCCGACCCGCGGGGGTGGCCGTTGCGTTTGGGAGCGTGATGTCTTTCTACACTTTCCTTTTGCGTGCCCGCAATGCGCTGCTCAACGCCTTGGGCGTGTTGTTGCTCGCGTGGGCGGGGGTGCTTTTGCTGGGCTGGGCCGGGCTGACCCATGGCGTCTGGGTGGGCGGGATGGTGGCTTTCCTGCGCGCCGGTTTGGGGTGGGGGGTGGCCTATGTGGTGCTCGTGCTGGCCTTGAGCGGGGTGTATGTGCTCGCGCGGGCGGGCGAGAAGGCCCCGCCGCCGGAAGCCCTGCCGTGGGGGAAGATTACGGTTTGGGAAGTTGCTTTGCTGGCTTCGTTGGGCCTGGCCGACCTGGCGGGGGGGCACGCGCTGCCTAAGGGCGCGGTGACGACCCCCGGCGGTGCGGTTGGCTGGGGGTTGGTGGAGTTCCTGCGCCTGGTGTTGGGGCGCGTGGGGGCCTGGGGGGGGCTGCTGGTCGCGGTGGCGCTCGCGCCTTTTGTGGGAACGCCCCTCGGCGGCGCGCTGATGGCTCGCCTGCGAGGGTGGCTTTTCCCCGAAGAGATGCCCCCCGCCGAAACGCCCGTGGTGACGGAAGCCCCCCGAAAGCCACGCCGCCGCAAACGCCCACGCCCCAACCTGCCCCCAGAGTTCCGGCGCGAGGTGCCCATTGCCCGCCCTGATGACGAACCGCCCTCTAAACCTCGCCAGCGTGATGATCGCCTGCCCCCTTTGACACTGTTGCTCGACGAGGCCCCTGCCCGCGCCGACGAGCGGCACATCCATCTCGCCGCCGGCTTGATCGAGAAGACCCTGGCCGAGTTTGGCCTGCCGGCGCGCGTGGTGGGCGTGCAGGTGGGGCCCACCGTCGTGCAATTTGCCGTGGAGCCCGGCTACATTGAAAAGCCCGGCCCCGATGGCCAGCCCCAGCGGCAAAAGGTGCGTGTGGCCCAGATTGCCGCGCTGCAACGCGACCTGGCGCTGGCACTTTCGGCTGAGCGCCTGCGGGTGCAGGCGCCGGTGCCTGGTCGTTCATACGTCGGCATTGAAATTCCGAATCGCGACGCGACGGTGGTGCGTTTGCGTCCGCTGATGGCCTCTGAAGCGTTTCGGCGGTTGGGCTCACCGCTGGCGTTGGCCCTGGGGCGTGATGTTGCCGGTCGGCCCGTGGTGGCCGACCTTGCCAAAATGCCCCACCTGCTCATCGCCGGCGCGACCGGCTCGGGCAAATCGGTGTGCATCGCGGCGCTGACCACCTGCTTAGTGATGAACAACACCCCTGCCGACCTGCGGTTGGTGATGATCGACCCCAAGCGGGTGGAACTGCTGCGCTTCAACGGGCTGCCGCACTTGCTCGGTCAGGTGGAAAGCGACATGGAGCGGGTGCTGGCTTCCCTGCGGTGGGTGGTGGCTGAAATGGAGCGCCGCTATCGTCTCTTGGAGCAACACCACGCCCGTCACCTGGCTTCGTATAACCGCAAAATTCAGCGCAAGGGCGGCGAGCCGCTGCCCTACATTGTGGTGCTGATCGACGAACTGGCTGACCTGATGATGTTTGCTCCCGATCAGGTGGAACACAACATCGTGCGGCTGGCGCAAATGGCGCGTGCCACCGGCATTCATCTCATCGTTGCCACCCAACGCCCCAGCACCGACGTGGTCACCGGCCTCATCAAGGCCAACTTCCCGGCGCGGCTTTCCTTTGCCGTGGCTTCGGGCACCGATAGCCGCGTGATTTTGGACACCCCCGGCGCCGAACACCTCTTGGGCAAAGGCGATATGCTCTTCCAGCCGCCGGATGCACCCGCGCCGGTGCGTGCCCAGGGGGCATTGGTGAGCGACAAAGAGGTTCAACGCGTCATGGCCTACTGGCAAAAGCAGGCCGGGGAAAGCCAGGAATCTGCCCCTTGGGAACGCCTGCTGGCCGAAGGCGAGGCCGTCTCAGTGGGGTATGACCCCTTGCTGGAAGAAGCCGCGCGAGTGGTCATTCGGGCGCAGCGCGCCAGCGCCTCGATGCTTCAGCGCCGTCTGCGGGTGGGGTACCCGCGGGCAGCCCGCCTGATCGAACAACTGGAAGAAGTCGGGGTGGTGGCTTCGCCTGCTGGGGCTGGGAAGGAGCGCGAGGTGTTGCTGGGCCCCGACGATGAATTCCGACTGGAGCCGCCTGACGCCGCCTGACCCCGCCGAACTTTCTGCTTTTGCCCCTGGAGGGGCCCCGCACCCTCGAGACGCGGCGCGCTTTACCCGAATATATGACAAGTGACACCTTTGCCGCCGACGCAATGGCCTATAATCAAAGAAGAGCGAAGCGCACGGTTCTTTGACATAGAGAAGGAGGTGTCTCATGGCAGTGCAAAGTGCCATCCGTGACAAACAGGTCGCGGACGCGTTGGCGTTCCTCCAGGCAGTTTTCGAGGATATCCACCCACGCGATTTTGCCGTTCGCTTTTGGGATGGCTCGGTGTGGGAAGCCGAGACCGATGAGCCGCGCTTTACCATTGTGCTCAAACATCCCGGCGCGTTGCGTCTGATGTTCCGCGACCTCTCGACCGACCTGAGCCTGGGGGAAGCCTACATTTACGACGATTTTGACATTGAAGGCGACATTTTCGAAGTGTACCGGTTGGCCGATCGTTTGCTCGAAGAGACCGACTGGAGCGTGGGCGACAAATTGCGGCTGGGGCAGATGCTGCTGCGGCTGCCGAAGGGCGATGCCAAACGCAAACGCGACCGCGCCGCCCGCTTGAGCGGCAAACGCCATAGTGTGGCGCGTGACCGCCAGGCCATTCAGTATCATTACGACGTGCCCAGCGAGTTCTATGCCCTGTGGTTAGACAAGAACATGGTGTATTCCTGCGCTTATTTCAAAACGGGGGAAGAAGATATCGACACCGCCCAGGAGCAGAAACTGGATTACATTTGCCGCAAACTGCGCCTCAAGCCGGGGGAGCGTTTGCTGGATATTGGCTGTGGTTGGGGCGGGCTGGTCATTCACGCGGCCAGGCACTATGGCGTGGAAGCCGTGGGTATTACCCTGAGCGAAAATCAGTATCGCTGGGCCAACGAGCGCATCAGGCAGGCCGGGCTGGAAGGCCGTGCTCGCGTGGAACTGCGCGACTACCGTGAGGTGGATGAGCCTGAAGGCTACGATAAACTGGTCAGCGTGGGCATGTTCGAACACGTGGGCGAAGAAATGCTGCCGGTTTACTTCCGGCAGGCATTGAAGTTGCTCAAGCCCGGGGGTGTTTTCCTCAACCACGGCATTGCTCGCCATGCCCTCATTCCCTGGAAACGCGGCACGTTCGGCGACCGCTATGTGTTCCCCGATGGCGAACTGGAACCCATCTGGCTGACCCTGCGCGCAGCGCAAGAAGTGGGCTTCGAGGTGCGGGATGTGGAAAGCCTGCGCGAGCATTATGCCCTTACTTTGAAGCATTGGGTCAGGCGATTGGAAGCCCATCACGAAGAGGCGTTGCAATACGTGGATGAAACCACTTACCGCATCTGGCGGTTGTTCATGTCGGGCGCTTCGTATGAATTCCTGCACGACCGGCACGAAGTGTATCAGACTTTGCTGGTAAAATCGGAGCGCGGCCCCAGCGGCCTGCCCTGGACACGGGAAGACTGGTATTGTCAGTCATAACCGCTTCGGGCGGCGAAGCGTGGTCGGGCAGGCGCAAGGCTTGCCCGACTTTTTGTTGTGAGGAGCGTTGGATGTCTCAAGTTTGCATCGTGACCGACAGCACTGCCGATATTCCCCCGGCTTTGGCTGCCGAATATGGCATTGTGGTGGTGCCTGCGGTAGTGATTTTAGGCGCGGAACAGTTTCTCGATGGCGAGGGGCTTTCCCGCGCCGAGTTTTACCGCCGCCTACCCGCAATGCAGCCTTTGCCTACAACGGCTGCCCCTTCGGTCGGCGTGTTTGCCGAGGCTTACCGGGCCGCGCTGACGACCGCCAACGCCGTCGTGGGCATTTTCCTTGCCAGCACGCTGAGCAGTATTTACCAGCACGCGCGGCTGGCGGCGCAAGATTTTGGGGGACGAGTGCATGTGGTCGATAGCGGGCAGTTGACGATGGGATTGGGCTTTCAGGTGTTGGCCGCGGCGCGTGTGGCTCGCGAAGGCGGCAGTGTGGCGGATGTGCTGGAGGCGGTGCAGAGCATCCAGCAGCGGGTGCGTTTGGTGGCGATGCTCGATACCCTGGAGTTTCTGCGCCGCAGCGGGCGGGTTTCCTGGGCTAAGGCGCGCTTGGGGTCGTTGTTGCAACTGAAGCCCTTTTTGGAAGTGCGGCAGGGGGAAGTGCTCAGTCTGCCTGCCGTGCGCACGCGCCGCAAAGGGCTGGCGCGGCTGGCCGAGCACGTCAGGGCGTGGGGGGCGCTGGACTATCTGGCTTTGCTGCACAGCGGCGCACCTGAAGATGCAGAGGCGCTTGTCGATGCAGCCGACACCTCGGGCCTGGTTTTGCCTCCCATGACTGTGCTGGTGACGACGGTGATTGGTACGCACGTTGGCCCCCGCGGCGTAGGGGCCGTGGGGGTGTTGAAAGCATGAAGCCAGGGGCCGCGCCCCTGGGCGAGCGAAAAGGGAAACGGGGGAGTTGGCTTTTTTGACCTTGCC
>CAYYRG010000111.1:0-5401 GCA_964474015.1 uncultured Anaerolineaceae bacterium
CACCCGCCGCACGCCGCTGCCGGGCTGCGGCGGCCCGACGATGCCCTCGTCTTCCATCGCGTCGACCAGGCGGGCGGCGCGAGTGTAGCCAATGCGCAAGCGCCGTTGCAGCAGCGAGGCCGAGGCTTTGCCTTCCTGCCGCACTAAGGCCACGGCTTGTTCCCACAAGGGGTCTTTGGGCTTTTGAGGCTGCGTTTCCGCTTCCATTTCCTCCCAAATAGGCTTTTGCTTGAGGGGAATGCCCGCGGGCGGTGCGTCCACGATGCCACCGATGCCCGGCACGCCCGCGCTGCCGAATTCGCGCCAGTAGTTCACCACCCGCCGAATTTCGTGGTCGGCCACGAACACGCCCTGCAGGCGCACCGGCTCCGGCGCGTCGGGGGCCATGAAGAGCATGTCTCCCCGCCCTAACAGGCGCTCGGCACCGGGTTGGTCGAGGATGACGCGGCTATCGACCGTGGAAGCCACGGCAAAGGCAATGCGCGCCGGAAAGTTGGCCTTGATCAGGCCGGTGACCACATCGACCGAGGGGCGCTGGGTGGCAATGATGACATGGATGCCGGTGGCACGCGCCAGTTGCGCCAGGCGGGTCAGGGTGCGCTCGGTGGTGTCTGGGGCCAGCATCATCAAATCGGCCAGTTCGTCGATGATGATGACGAGGTAGGGCAGTTTTTCGCCGCCGTTGCGCTCGGCTTCCCGATTGTAATCGGCAATGTGGCGCTTGCCTGCTTTGGCAAAGAGTTTGTAGCGCCGTTCCATCTCGTGGGTAACCCATTGCAATGCACCGACCACCCGCTCCAGATCGACCACCACGGGCGCGAGCAGGTGAGGGATGCCGTTGTAACCGCTGAGTTCCACCCGCTTGGGATCCACCAGCAGCAGGCGCAGGTCGTCGGGCGTGTTGTGCAACAGCAGGCAGGTGATGATGCCGTTCACGCACACCGATTTGCCCGAACCGGTCGCGCCGGCGATGAGCAGGTGGGGCATGGCGGCCAGGTCGGCAGCGACAGCATGGCCGGCCACATCCTTGCCCAGCGCAAAGCGGAGCGGCGATTTGACCTTGCGGAAGGCGGGGCTTTCGATGACCTGCCGCAGCGTGACGGGAGCGGCTTCCTCATTGGGCACTTCGATGCCCACATAGCCTTTGCCCGGCACCGGCGCCTGAATGCGCACCCGCTTGGCCGAAAGGGCTAACGCCAGGTCGTCGGCTAAGGAGGCAATTTTGGAAACCCGCACCTTCATCGGTCCCTTGCGGCTTTCCACATAGCCCGGCTCGACGCCGTAAAGGGTCACCGTGGGGCCGCGGAGCACTTCCACGACTTTGGCGGGGGCGTTGAACTGGGCCAGGGTTTCTTCAATCAGTCGGGCGCGGGCTTCGGTTTCTTCTTGCTGATAGGCTTCGGTGGGCGATTCGTCGAGTATCTCGGCGACATCGGGAAGCACCCACACCGGCTTTTCAACAGCCTGGGTGTTGGCGTCGGCTTCCGGCAGGGGGGTGGCCTCGCCGGAAGGCGCGAGCGGTGCGGAAGGCAGCATGGCAGGCGCTGCGGTGGTGGGTTGGGCGCGGGAAGGCCGCAGGCGGGCGTGCAGCCGCGCCAGCAAAAGCGTGCTGTGGCGGCGCAGACGACGGAAGAGGGGCGGCACCCAGTGGAACAGGTCGGCTACCGGGCGGTTGAGGGTGAAAGCCAGGCCTAACACCGCGCCGCTCAGCAGCATGACGGCTGCCCCGGCCTGGCCTAAGGTGGTGGTGAGCAGCCATACCAGCAGCGCACCCACGTAGCCTCCCCCTTGCCCGTGCGCCGCCGCGGCAAAGGTGCCGCTGCGCGTGCCTTCCAGCAGGGGAAGGTGCAGCGCGGCCAGCACGGTGGCATAGAGCAGCATCAGGCCACTGACGCGCTCGGCGTTGAGCGTGGGGAAGCGCGTGCTGCGTCGGAAGACGACCCCCAGCCCCAGAGCCAGCAGCCAGAGGGGAAAGAGCCACAGCCCCCAGCCTAAAGCGCGTTGCCAGAAGGCAGCCCAGGGGTGCAAAGCCGTGCCCTGGGGCCACACCAGGCTTGCCAGGGTAAGCAACCCTGCAATCGTCAGCGCCGCGCCTCCCAGGTCGCGTTTGCGCTCCGGCGAAAGGTGTGCCCGCCGGGGCGCGGCAGCGGTCGTTTTTTGCTTCGCGGCGCGTCGGGCGGATGGCCGCGCGGCTTTGCTGTTGCTCTTTTTGCGCCTGCCGGTTTTAGGGGCAGCGCGGGAGGGGGATTTTTTGGGCATAGGCGCGAAAGGGGAATGCAGGGTCAGGATGATATGATTATAGCACGGTTGTTCGTGGAACCGAGGGGGTCAGTGCCACACCCGGAAGGCGGTTTCGGCTTCCCCCGTGATGCCGTCGAAGGTGGCATGGACGCGCACGGCAATGTGGCCGCGATAGACGGGAACGGGCAGCCAGACGTTGAGGCAGCCGTCGCCGTCGGTGGTGAACACTTGTGGGGTCAGGGGCGCGTTGAGGGGCTCGCCCAGGGTGTCGGTAAACTGTAACTGTATGGTGGCCCCTTCCAGGGGTTGGCCTAACTGGTTGGTGACCCAGACGATGAGGTGAACCTGGTCGCCGGGGTGGGCCAGCACGGGGGTAATCGTGGCCATCACGCGCAGCGTCAGCACCGCGCGGCGCAGCGGGGCTTCCCCGCCTGCCGGCAGCGGGCGCAGCAGCTGCGGGTCGTGCTCGTTTTGCTGAAAGTACCACGCCCCTAAGTTGCTGAGCACCACGCGCCCCTCGCGGGCGTGGTATTCCAGGCGGGCTTCTTCGAAATACTGTACCGGCACACCGTTTTCCAGCAGCGGATCGCTGACCACCTGCCCCAGCACGGCGCGGTGTTGCCGGTAGAAGCGCAGGAATTCATAGCACACGGGGTGCAGTTCCCCCGCCACGTCGGGGAAGGTTTTGCACCCTGCGCCGTTGAGGATGCTTTGCGGCAAGGGCTCACGGTGCAGGCCCTGGCCGGGGTGCTCGTAGAAATACCGCCCCAGGTTGGCGAGGGTGGGCGGGGCGTGGTCGGGCCCTTGCTGGAAAAGTGCCCGCTGGAAGTATTGCATGGTTTGGCCTTGCCGCTGGAAGGCTTCGGTGATGGGATAGCCGAACAGCAGGGTGGCCTCAGGCCAGGCGCGGTAGAAGTCGAGGAAGTCGCCTTGCACCGTGTGGCCGGTTTGGGGGAAGTAGCGGACGTCTTCCGCGGCAAACAGACGGCTTGCCGAGAGCGACAGGGCAAGCGCGCTGCCGAGGATGAGCAAGAGGAGCAGGCTCCACGTGCGCCGCTGTTTGCGTTGCATAGGGTGATTATAGCATGTTTTTTTGTGGAAGAGGCGCCGCGTCTTTCGTATAGCCATGCGCCATCGAAGGGGGCGATGAAAAAAGGTGAAAATGCCTGTATAATGAAAGTGCAAGTTTTATTTCTCATAGAGGGCGCCGGGTTCTGTGGTCTCGAAGCACCAGCCGTTGCGGGCCGTCCCCTGATTTTGGAGGAGGGGGGATTGTCTTTCCCAGAGAGGGCAGGCTGGCGTGGCGGGGGTGGGAGTCTGATGTTCCTCGTCAAGCGGCTTGTGCCGGAGGTGCATACTATGCTGGATAAACGGATGGGAATTTTGCTGGTGTTGATTTTGGGAATCGTTGTGGCGTGTAGTCTCCCAACAGCAGGTGCGCCTTCTGGCCCGGCCCAGCCTTCGGCGGTGCCCCCTGCTTTGTTGACCGCGGCGGTGCAAACGGCTGTGGCGGTCGTGGGGCAGGGGAAGCCTACGGAGATTCCGCCTGCCCTGCTCACGGCGGCCGCGGGGACGGCAGTGGCTGCGTTGACGCAAAACGCGCCTGCTTCGCCACCGCCTTCCACCACGGCCCTGCCGACCGTTACCCTGACCTCCACGCTGACACCGACGCCTACCTTGACCCCCGCGCCGACGCTGACGCCTACGCAGACCCTTACCCCTACCCCGTCGACACCGCACATCAGCGTGTCGGTGAATACCAATTGCCGCACCGGCCCGGGCGACGCTTACGAGCGTGTCGGCGCACTGTTGGTGGGTAAAACTGCCGAAGTGCTTGCCCGTGACCCTTATGGCCAGTTTTGGTACATTCCCAACCCGCAGCGTCCCGGCCAGTTTTGCTGGGTCTGGGGGCAATATGCCACCATCACTGGCGAAACCGCCTCTTTGCCTGTTTTTACCCCGCCGCCCACACCCACGCCTGCTCCTGATTTCCTTATCAAACGCGTGACCCTTGTCTTTTGCGGCGGTACACCGGCTTATTTCCTTGAGGTTTCCAACACCGGGCGGGTGACGTGGGAAAGTTATCGGCTTGGTGTCGATGATCTGACCACTTCACTGCAGTATGGCGGCGCTGCCAATAATTTTGTCCAGACGGCCACATGTGCCTCGCTGGCTCTTTTTAGCCTCACTCCCGCTCATGGTGCTTTTGTGCCTTTTTCCTCGGGTGCGATCAACGCTGCTGACCAATTGCGTTTTACCCTGACCCTTTATGCGCAGGATGGGCAAGCCGGTCAGCATGTGACGCATACGATCGATTATCCATAAGGGCTGACGCCTGGGACGATGAGCCTGCTTGAGAACTTCTCCGACCCCTCCCCCCGGGATGGCGCTATCTCCTGCGTCACGCCACTGACAGGCGCTGAAATTGAAGCGGTGAAGCGGGGTGGGCTTCGCTGCGGCTTTTCCCTCGTTGTAGCCTCCCCCTCGCCGTTGCCACAGCGGGAAGCACACGGTACACGCGCTGTTTGGCGTTTTACCGTTGCGGCTTCGTCTTCGTTGGGCCCGCTGTTGAGCGGACAAACAAGAGAAAGGGTGTTATTTCCCGTCCGTGTTCGGTCAATGTAAGAAGGAGGAAATGATGAGGTCTTACCATTTGCCCCGTCTCTTCTTGAGTGCGGCGGTGGGCATTGTGGGCCTCCTCCTCGCTGCCTGCAACCTGCCTCAGGCCACGCCCTCGCCGTCTCCTTCCAATGTGGGTGGCAATGTCGGCACCCTTGTGGCCCTTACGCTTCAGGCTGCGGAAACGGCCACTGCCGCCGCTCCCGCGCCGCCTTCGCCCCTGCCCCCCACCATGCCGCCCGCGCCCACTTTCACGCCCAGCCCCACCCTCACTCCCACGCTCACCCTGACCCCGACCGTCACCCTCACGCCGACGCCCTCCACGCCGCATATCAGTGTTTCGGTGAACACCAATTGCCGCACCGGCCCCGGCGATGCTTACGATCGAGTCGGGGGACTGCTGGTAGGGCAGACTGCCGAGGTGCTCGCCCGCGACCCCAGCGGCCAGTTCTGGTACATTCCCAACCCCCAGCGCCCCGGCCAATCTTGCTGGGTTTGGGGGCAATACGCCACCATCACCGGAGACACCTCTTCCCTGCCC
>CAYYRG010000112.1:0-5394 GCA_964474015.1 uncultured Anaerolineaceae bacterium
CCGAGGAAGGTGAAAAGATTACGCTCAGCACAGGCTGGGGTTCCCATTGAGGTGAGGCATGAATACACCGGCATCGTTCGCAAACTGGAAATTGTTTTGGAAGCGCTGGGGCATTGGGTTGATTACCACCCTGTTGATCGTGGCGGCAATTGCTTACTACTACGCCCGCACCCCTCAAGTTACAGAAGCCGTGTTAGCCTCCACGCTGCGCCAATCGGTGCCGCTGGTGCTGGGTGCACTCTGCGGCCTGATGGGCGAACGCGCCGCGGTCATCAACATCGGCATTGAAGGGCAAATGCTGATGGCGGCCTTCATCGCCTTTCTGGTCAACGTTTACACCGGAAACCTGCTGCTGGGCGTCACGGCGGGCATTCTCATCGGCGCCTTGCTGGGGCTGTTGTTGGCCTTTATGTCGGTCACCCTGAAAATTGACCAGATCATCGGCGGTACGGTCATCAACATCCTTGCCATCGGGCTGACGGGCTATTTCTACAAGGTGGGTTTGAGCGGCCACGGCAAGCTCAACCCCATCCCCCTGGGGCCGCTGGCGAAGATTCCGCTTATTGGGCCGGTGCTGTTCGATAACCCGCCCATCACCTACGCTTCGATCATTTTGGTCTTCGTGGTGCATTACGTCCTTTTCTACACCCCCTGGGGCTTGCGCACCCGCGCCGTCGGCGAGCACCCGCGAGCAGCCGACACGTTGGGCATTGACGTCTACCTGGTGCGCTACGTCAACGTCGTGGTTGGCGGGGCGTTGGCCGGGCTGGCCGGGGCCTACCTTTCGCTGGAAGCCGTGGGCTCTTTCGAGCGTTTGATGACCAACGGGCGCGGCTTTGTGGCCCTGGCCGTGATGATTTTCGGCAAGTGGACGCCCCTGGGTTCGTGGGGCGCGGCGTTGCTTTTTGGCTTTGCCACCGCGTTACAAACGCAGTTGCAATTTGGCGGCAAAATCAACATTCCCCCGCAGTTCATCGGGATGTTGCCTTACCTGTTGACCATCATCGTGCTGGCGGGCTTTGTGGGACGGGCACGTCCCCCCGCGGCCGATGGTATTCCCTACGAGAAAGAAGGCTGATCGGGGCGCCGTGGCGCTTTCCGGCAACGCTTTTGGGAGCAACCTATGAGCGAAATGGCTTTGGAAGTCCGCAACATTGTCAAACGCTTCCCCGGCGTGTTGGCAAACGACCATGTCAATTTCAGCCTGCGTAAGGGCGAAGTCCACGCCTTGCTGGGCGAGAACGGCGCGGGCAAGACCACCTTGATGAACATCATCTACGGCCTGTATCACCCCGACGAGGGCGAGATTTACGTCGATGGCCAAAAGGTGACCATTGATAGCCCTCACGACGCCATCCGCTTAGGCATTGGGATGGTGCACCAGCATTTTATGTTGGTGCCGGTGTTTACGGTGGCCGAGAACCTGATTTTGGGCGCTGAGCCAACGAAGGGTTGGTCGCTGGACCTTAAAGCCGCCCGCGAAGCCGTGCAGCGGCTTTCCGACCAGTATGGGCTGGAAGTTGACCCCGACGCGGTGGTGGAAGACCTGCCCGTGGGTGTGCAGCAGCGGGTGGAAATTCTCAAGGCGCTTTATCGTGAGGCCAAGGTGCTGGTGCTGGATGAGCCGACGGCGGTGCTGACTCCCCAGGAAGTCGAGGAACTTTTCGTCATCATGCGCCAGCTCACCGAGCGCGGCGTTTCCATCATTTTCATCACCCACAAGCTCAAAGAGGTGATGGAAATCGCTGACCACATCACGGTCATGCGCCGCGGCAAGGTGGTCGGTACGACCACACCCCAGGAAACCAACGAGCAGGGGCTGGCAGCCATGATGGTGGGGCGAGAGGTCGTCTTGCAGGTAGACAAAGGCCCTGCCAACCCCGGCGATGTGGTGTTAGAGGTGCGCGACCTGCAGGTGGAAGACGAGCGCGGCCTGCTGGCTGTGGATGGCGTGAACCTGGAGGTGCGCGCTGGTGAGATCTTGGGGATTGCCGGCGTGCAGGGCAACGGCCAGACCGAACTGGTGGAAGCCATCACCGGCCTGCGCCATATTCGGGGCGGCAAGGTGCTGTTGGGCGGGCACGCCGTGCCACCGCGCGCGCCGCGGTTTCTCATCGAGCACGGCATGGGGCATATTCCCGAAGACCGGCAAAAGCATGGCCTGGTGCTTTCTTACACCATCGCCGACAACCTGGTGCTGTGCACTTATTACAAGCCGCCCTTTGCTAAAGGAATGCAGCGCAATCAGGCCGCGGTGATTGAAAACGCCCGGCGACTGGTCGAGCAGTTCGACGTCCGCACACCGAGCATTTTCACCACGGCAGGCTCGCTTTCGGGCGGCAACCAGCAGAAAGTGATTGTGGCCCGCGAATTCAGTCGCCCCCTAAAATTGCTTGTTGCCAACCAACCCACGCGGGGCCTGGATGTAGGTTCCATTGAATACATCCACAAGCGCATCATTCAGATGCGCGACCAGGGTGCGGCCGTGTTGCTGGTTTCTGCCGAGCTCGATGAAATTCTGTCGCTGGCCGACCGCATTGCGGTGATGTATCACGGCAAGATTGTGGCTGTACTGGATGCCGAGAAAGCGACACGCACCGAACTCGGCCTGCTAATGGCTGGCAGCCAGGCGTCGCAACCGGAGGCCGTGCAGGCGTAAGCAAGATGCAAGTTGCAAGTTGCAAGATGCAAGATGCAAGTTGCAGGTTGCAGGGCAAGTTCAGAACAGACCTGACAGGGTTTGGAAACCCGTCAGGTCTTTTTCCTACCACGTGAGCAGGGCTTTGCCCTCTTTCCAGATAAACGGCAATGCTGCCAGCGCCCCCAGAGCCGAAGCGGCCAGGCCGCGCGCCAGGAGTGGCGCGGGGACGTAAGCCATCACGGCGGCGCTCACCAGCCCGCCAGCCAGGGCGCTCAGCCCCGCGTGGGCAATGGCGCTGCCAAAGGCGGGCACGTCGCGCCGCCGCCGGTGGAGCAGGAAGAGCAGCAATGCGGCCTCAGAGGTGAAAGCCAGCGCGTTGGCCAGGCCGATGCCCGTTGCGCCGAACAAGGTGCCCTCGGCCCCCAGGTTCTTGCCTGAGAGGATGGCCAGCACCCCCAGCCCGATGTAGGCCGCGGAGTTGAGTGCTGAGGCCAGCAGCGGCGTTTTGGCATCCTGTTGGGCGTAAAATGCCCGCGCGGCGAGTTCCAGCAGGCTGTGCCCCGCCAAACCGAGCAGGTAAGCGCGCGTCGTCCACACGACCAGGCGGGTGCCCTCGGCGCCCAGCCCCAGTACCGGCAGCAGGCCAGGCAGCGCCACCGCCAGCACGGCGGCGATGGGCGCCGTCAGCCCTAACAGCCCCTGTACCCCGCGATTGAAGGTCGCGGCAAAGGCTTTCCAATCGCCGCGGGCCACTTGTTCCGAAAGGGTGGGCAGCAGCACCAGCCCCAAAGCCGTGCCTAACAGGGTTTCCGGCACCTGCATGATGAACCAGCCATAGGCTAAGGCGCTGACCGCACCGGTGCCCACGCGCGAAGCCAGATTGTCGCGCGCCAGAAAGACAAGTTGGATGAAGAACATGGTCAGCACTCGCGGCCCCATCAGCCGGAGCACTTTGATGACCCCCGGGTGTCGCAGGCCAATGAGCGGGTGCCAGCGGAAGCCGTAGCGCACCAGCCCCGGCACCTGTACGCCAAAGTGCAGCATTGCGCCGATGAGCACCCCATACACCAGCCCGTGGATGCCCAACCCCATGCCCGACCAATGCAATGGCCCCAGGTGGAATTCCCGCGGCGCCAACACCGCGGCCCCAAAAATCTGGCCGATGTTGTAAGTCAATGGCGCAAGGGCTGGCAGGAAGAAGTGCTGGTTGGCCTGCAAACCGGCAGTGACCAGACCGCTAAGAGAGAAAATCACCGTGCCGATCAGGTCAAGGCGCATCAGGTCGGCAGCCAGGCGCTGCTGGGCGGGTGTGAAGTGCGGGGCAATGCCGAATTTCCAGCGGATGAGCGGCAGCGCGAAGACCGCGATGACCACCGCCAGCGCTGCCGTGGTCAGGAAGGCCAGGTTGGCGATTCGCGAGAACAGTTCCCACAGGGCATCGCGGCCCCGCGTGGTGCGGTATTCCGAAAGCACCGGAATGAAGGCCATCGCCAGCGCGCCGCCGGAAATCAGCGCAAACAGCAGGTCGGGCAGGTTGTTGGCCGCGTTGAAGGCGTCCAGCGAGGCCGAGAGGCCAAATTCGTGCCCGATGATGATCTGGCGGGTGAAGGCCAGCACTTTGTCGACCGCGAACAGCGTGGTCAGCATCAGCGTGGTGCGGGCAATGCGGGGCAGCAGGTGTTTGCGGGGCATGGGCGTCTCCGGATGGATGGGTTCCCCCGGCGAGGGTGCTTTATCTTAACATGGCCTTCCACGCACTGCAAGCGGCGGAGTTTGGTATAATTTCCCTACCTCAATTTGGGAGATGACACAATGATCGATGTGAACGATTTGCGCAAAGGCGTCATTTTTGAACTGGACGGCAACCTTTATCGGGTGCTGGATTATCATCATCATAAGCCTGGCCGCGGCAAGGCGACGATTCGCGTCAAGGCGCGCGATCTGCGTTCCGGGGCGATTATCGACCGCACTTTCCCCTCGGGCAATCAGGTGCAAGATGTGCAGTTAGACCACCACAATGCTCAGTATCTCTACACCGACGGCGAGTTTTACCATTTCATGGACAACGAAACCTTCGAGCAGTTCGCCATCCCGGCGAAGGTGCTGGGGGATGATGCCAAATTCCTCAAAGATGGCATGGAAGTCAAATTGACCTTTTACCAAAACGAGCCGCTGACCGTGGAATTCCCCATTACGGTGGATATGGAAGTGGTGCAAGCCGAAGTGGCGGTGCGCGGCGATACGGCAACCGGCGTGACCAAGAAAGTGGTGACGGAGACCGGCCTGGAGGTGCAGGTGCCGGCCTTTGTCAAGCAAGGCGATGTGATTCGGGTGGATACCCGCACGGGCGCGTATGTCACGCGAGTGAGCTGATTCCCTGCGCTGGCAAGTGTTTCCCTGAAACGACCTCAGCCCTGCACTTTTCGGTGCAGGGCTGCGCGCGCAGGAAGCAGGGGGGAATTTTACCCGCGCGGGGCGGCGAAAGGCGGCTGACTGCCGGGGCGACCGGGACGCTCGGGGAAGCCCTGACGAGGGCGTGCGCCGCGCCCGGCGACGACGACCAGGGCGGTGAGTTGGCCGTTTTCGTCTTTGGCGATGACCATGACGGGCATGTCGGGTTTGAGGTCGGCGAGGCTTTTCACCGCGCCGTCGCGGCTGCGGAAGCGGGTCTGGTCGGTGACGGCGAAGGTGAGGGTCTGGCCGTCGCGGGTCTGGATGGTGAGGCTATCGGTGCCCACGGCGGTGACTTTGCC
>CAYYRG010000113.1:0-5361 GCA_964474015.1 uncultured Anaerolineaceae bacterium
CGCGCGAGATGGGAAGGCTTTGCTCCCTCAGAGGGCCAGCCCATTTGGGGCGCGCGGTGATTTGTGAGGGAAAAGCAAGATTGGCGGCAGGGGGGCGCGCAGGCTGCGGACGTGTTTCCTTGGGCCTGTCCCGGGGGCGGAGAACCCGGCAGGGCTGGTATAATTTGGGCATCCCAATGCTTTGTGAGTCAGGAGGTCAAAATGCATTACCGACGTTTAGGTCAGTCGGGGATCAAGGTGAGTGAAATTTCTTATGGGGCGTGGGTGACTTTTGGCAATCAACTTTCCCAGCAGGAAGCCACCGACCTGGTGCACGCAGCCTATGACCGCGGCATCAATTTCTTCGATAATGCCGATGTGTATGCCCGCGGTCAGGCCGAGATTATCATGGGCAAAGCCATTCAGGGCTTGCCGCGAGAGGGCCTGGTGCTTTCCAGCAAGGTGTTTTGGCCGACCATGCCGGGGCCGAACGGACGGGGCCTGTCGCGCAAGCACATGACCGAATCGCTTCATGCCTCGCTGCGGCGTTTGCAAACCGACTATCTGGATATTTACTATTGCCACCGTTTCGATCCCGATACGCCGGTGGAAGAGGTGGTTTACACGATGAACATCTTCATCCAGCAGGGGAAGATTCTCTACTGGGGCACCTCGGAATGGACCGCGGCGCAAATTGTGGAAGCCGTGGGGCTGGCGCGGCAGCATCACCTCATCCCGCCGGTGGTGGAGCAGCCGCAATACAACATGCTGCATCGCCGCCGCGTGGAAATGGAACTCGCACCGGTGGCCCGCCGCTTTGGCATCGGCCTGACCACGTGGAGCCCACTCTACTCGGGCATCCTGACGGGCAAGTACAACGATGGCATTCCCGAGGGCAGCCGGGCTTCTCTGGAAAACATGGGCTGGATTCGCGACCGCATTACGCCCGAGGTCATTGCGAAGGTGCGGCAACTTTCCGCCCTGGCAGCCGAATTGGACATGACGACAGCCCAGATGGCGATTGCCTGGCTGCTGCGCCGCAAAGAGGTTTCCAGCGTGATTACCGGTGCGACCCGCATGGAGCAACTGGAAGAAAACCTGGGCGCTGCCGAGGCGTTGGATAAGCTCGGCGAGGAGGCGTTGGAGCGCATCGAGGCCATTTTGCAAAACGCACCGGAGGAAGATGCATGAGCCGCTGGGATGCCATTCGGCAGGCCAAAGCGTGGCTGAAACGGCAACCGGTTTATCTGGATACTGAAACCACCGGCCTGGGCGAAGATGCCGAAGTGATTGAGATTGCCATTGTCGATGCCGAAGGCCGCCCCCTGGTCAATACCTTGATCCGCCCGCAGGGCGAGGTGCCGTCCGATGCTTCGCGAGTGCACGGTCTGACCACGGCCATGTTGCAGGGCGCACCCACCTGGCCGGAAGCCTGGCCGCAAATTCAGGCAGCAATGGCTGGCCGTTTGGTGTTGATTTACAACGCCGATTACGACGTACGCCTGATGCGGCAAACGGCTGCCCTTTATGGCATGGCCTTTGAAGTGCCGGGGGCTGAGTTTGGCGATTTGCTGATGCTCTATTCGGAATTCAAGGGCCAGCGCGCGCCCGATGGCAGCCTGCGGCGCTGGCGGTTGGAGCAGGTGGGGCGGGAATTGCGTATTCCTATTCCCAACAGCCACCGTGCCCTTGATGACACCTTGCTGGCGCGCGAGGTCCATCGTAAGATTGCCGCGCAAGCCCTTCCGTGGGGGTAGCCATGCGGAAACCATCATGGTGGTTGACCGCATTCTGGCTGCTGCTGGCCTTGTTGCCGCTGCCCGCCTGGTGGGGGCAGGCTGCCCCGCGGGCCGTAGGCCTGGCTTTCCTGCTTCAGGCCGTGCTCTATTTCGGCGTGGGCTATCTGGGCAGCGCTCGCCTGGGATATGGCACGGCTTTGCTGGCGACGGCGGTGTTGGGCGGTGGTCAACTGGGGTTGCGGGCGGTATGGTTGGGAAAGACGGGCCTGTGGTGGGGTTTTTTGTTGGTTGACTTTGCAGCCGCTCTGGGGGGAGCGCTGCTCTGGCGCTGGCGGGCTTCGCACTATGGCGCGGATTTCCACTTTGACCTCATCGCCCCCTGGTATGAACGCCTGATTCACCCCCAAGACCCGCACCATCTGCTGGAAGTGCTGCAACTGGCGCCTGAACACCGTGTGCTGGATGCCGGTGGCGGCACGGGGCGGGTGGCGCAGTTCTTGAGGCCCGCGCGGCAGGTGGTCGTGGCCGACCTCTCCGAGGGGATGTTACGCTATGCCCTTGAAAAAGATGCCCTGCAGGCTGTGGCTGCCCTTACCGAGCGATTGCCTTTCCCCAACGATACATTTGACCGCATTGTGATGGTCGATGCCCTGCACCACGTTTTCGAACAGGAAGCCAGCGTGCGGGAACTGTGGCGCGTGCTGGCGCCAGGGGGGCGTTTGGTCATCGAAGAGCCTGATTTCAACCTGCCCATGGTCAAAGCCCTGGCCCTGGGCGAGAAAGTGCTTTTGATGCGCTCGCACTTCTTGCTGCCGCAGCAGATCGCGGCGTTTTTGCCCCCGGAAGCCAGGGTAGAAATCGTGACCACTGGCGGCATGGCCGACATTGTGGCGACCAAACCGGCGAGAGCGTAAAAGCACCCGCGGCGCGTCGCCAACACCGCATCTCTTGACGGGATGCGGTGTTTTCGTTTTCAGACCCTGTGGAAGGAGCGTGAAATGAGCGTTGCTTTTGTGACCGACAGCACCGTCAACATGCCGCCTGAAATGGCCGCCGCTTATGGCATTGAGGTCATTCCCGTGTATGTGATGTTTGGGGAAACAGCCCTGAAAGATTACGAAGAGATCGCGCCGGCCGAGTTTTACCGCCGGTTGCAGCGCTTCAAGCAGGAAACCGGCAACATGCCGACGACCTCGCAACCCTCACCAGAAGACTTCCGGCGGGTGTACGCGCGCCTGGCTGAGGAAGGCTACACCGACGCCATCTCTATCCATGTCACGGCCAAGGCTTCGGGCACTTGCCAGTCGGCAGAACTGGCGGCGCAAATGGTGGCTGACCGCCTGCGGGTGCACGTCGTGGATAGCGAAACCACTTCCATGCAGATGGGCTTCATGCTCATCGAGGCCGTGGAAGCCGTGCGCGCGGGCGGCGGCGTGTCGGAAGCCCTGGCTGCCATCGAATCGGTAAAAGCGCATTCTCGCCTGTTCTTTACGGTAACCGAGGTAGAACACCTCACGGCTTCGGGGCGCACGCAGGGCGCTGAGGCCGCTGCTCAGGCCGCTGTGCAGGTCAAGCCCATCGTTGGCTTGCTGGACGGCGTGCCCAAGGCGGTGGCCACCGAGCGTACCTATCGCGGCGCGTTGAAGCGGGTTCTGGCGTTGCTGCAAGCGGCCAAAGGGGAAAGCCCCGTCAAGCGGATGGCTGTAGTGCATGGCGGCATCGAGGCCAAGGCGCGTGCCTGGGCGCCGGAAGCCGCCGCAGCCCTGGGGTTCGAGGACGAGCCGCTGGTGGTCGATTTTGGCCCTGCGCTGGCCGTGCATTTTGGCCCCGGCTTGCTGGGTGTGACGGTGCAGTGGGAATAGACCGGCAGCATCTTATGTGCGAAAATACAGCGAGGCGCCTCAGAGAAAGAGGGGGCGCCTCGTTGCTTTCTCGGCATGAAACAGGGAGCGGGGGTTAGCCGTACCCGATGGCATTGAACACGCTGGGCAGGGCGCGGGCGAGTTCCCGCGCCAGCACGCTTGCCGTAGTGCCTGTGCTTTCCCACGCGAATAGCCCCGCCTGGGCGTGCAGCCAGGCTCCGGCCACGGCGGCTTCCCACGGCGGCAGCCCTTGCGCCAGTAGGCCCACCACGATGCCCGCGAGCACGTCGCCGCTGCCGGCGCGCGCCAGGGCCGGCGTCGCTACCGGGATGACGGCTGTGTGGCCGTCGGGGCCGGCGACGACGGTGCCCGCACCTTTCAGCACCACGATGTGCCCCCATGCCTGCGCGTATTTTTCAGCCGCGGCCAGGCGGTTGGCCTGGATGGCCTCGGCGGTGCTGCCGGTGAGGGCGGCCATTTCGCCGGGGTGAGGCAGCAAAATTGCCGGGGCGGGCAGGCGTTGCGGCCAGTCGGGCAGGCGCGCCAGCAACTTCAGGGCGTCGGCTTCTATTACCAGGGGGGGCAGGCGACGCTCGGTGGCTTTTTGGCTGTTTTCGGAAGGTACGAAGCCCAAGGCTCCCCGTCCCTGCCGTTTGGTGCCCAAGAGGTGCGCCAGAAAGTCGGCGGTGGTTTGCTCTTGTCCCAGCCCGGGGCCGAGCAGCAGCGCGGTGGCGCGCGGTAGGGCGTCTTGCAGCACGTCGGCTGCGTCTTCGGCCAGCACGCCCATTTCGTGGGGCAGCAGCAGCCAGGCGGCTTCTGGCAAGGCCCCGGCCAGCGCGTGGTGAAGCGGTGTGGGGACGGCTAAAGTGACCCGCCCCGCGCCGGCGCGATAGGCGGCTTCCCCGGCCAGCAGCGGCGCACCCGCAAAGTTGACCGAGCCGGCTGCAATGAGCGCGTGGCCGAAGAGGCCTTTGTGGGCTTCGGCAGGGCGCGGGGGAAGGATGTCGCGCACCATCTCGGTCTCGACCCAGTAGCGGTGCACGGCTTCCCAGGCGGGCAGCCCTTCGGGCAGGCCAATGTCTACGGCGATGACGTTGCCCACCAGCCCCAACGCTGGCATCTGCGCCATGCCAACCTTGGCGGCGGCCATGGTGACGGTCAGGTCAGCGGGTAGGGTAGCCTCGGCGGCCTCGCCGGTGTTACTGTCGATGCCCGAGGGGACGTCGACGGCCACCACGATGACGCCGTGAGCCGTGGCGGCTTCTTTGGCCGCAGTCAAAATGCTGGCGATGTCGGCGCGCAGGGGTGGGCGCGCACCAGTGCCCAGCAGGCCGTCGAGCAGCACGGCGTGGTCGGCAATCGCGCGGCGGAGGGTGTCCTGATGCGGGTCGTCGGCGGCTTCCAGAATCCAGCCGCCGCCGTGGGCGACGCGCGCCACGAGAGGGTCGTCGGGGCGCGGGCGGGCGAGGTAAGCGGTCACCTGCCATCCCTGGCGTTGCAATTCGGCCAGAGCGACCAGGGTGTCGCCGCCGTTGTTGCCCCCGCCGACCAGCCCCAACACGGTGTGCTCGGCCAGTTGCGCGTAGCCTTCGGCCACCACGCGCGCTAAACCGACCCCGGCGGCTTCCATCATTTGCGCGTAGGTCCAGCCGTGGGCGTCGGCTTGTTGCTCGATGGCGCGCATTTCTTCCACTGTCACCAGTTTCATGGTTGCCTCCCGGCAAGTTTGCCTGCGGTGTTGTTGTACCACACGCCGCGGGAATTGGAAAGAGAGGAGCAGG
>CAYYRG010000114.1:0-5360 GCA_964474015.1 uncultured Anaerolineaceae bacterium
TCAATAAGCGGGTACAATTGCAGTGATGAAACGTTTTCTGCAATGCTTTTACGACCGATGGCAACGCAATGAGATAACGCTGCGGGCAGCGGCGCTGACCTATTATGCGGTGTTTTCGTTGTTCCCTTTGCTTTTGCTGGTCACCAGTGGCGTGGGATGGTTGTTGCGCGACCCCGCTTTTCAACGGCAGGTCTGGGGGCTGGTGGTGGAATTGCTGCCGCGCGGGAGTGAAGTATTGACCCGTTTGTTACAGGAGATTGTGCTTGCTCACGCCCTGCCCAACTACCTCGCCGGCCTGACTTTGTTGTGGTCGGCGGCTGGTTTTTTGCGCGGCTTGCTCAACGCCCTCGACGTCATCCACAATGGGCGGGGGCGGCGAGGCGGTTTATGGGTGCATCTCTGGAGCGTGGGGCTGGTGGCTCTGGTAGTCCCTGGCTTGTTGGGTGCAGCGACCCTGGTAGCCTTTATTGCCCGAGTAGTGGCTGCACTCCCGTGGGTCGGCTATTCCCCCTTTGTGGCCGTATTTACGCATCGGGCAACGTTGTGGGCTATTGCCTCGGCAGCTTTTTATGCCCTTTTTCGTTTGATGGCGCGCGAGCGTCCTCCGCGCCGGGCCAGCGCCCTCGCAGGCGGGGTGACCGGGGCGCTGTGGCTTGGCCTCAATGTCGGCTTTGGACAATACCTGGCGCTGGCTTTCCGGCGGCTCAATTTCATTTACGGTTCCCTGGCCGCCGTTGTGGCCTTGATGCTTTATTTCTACCTGGTCAATCTCGTCATTCTCACCGGCGCGCAGTTTCACGCGTTGCTTTATCGCCTGAAGCAATGCACACCGCACCCCCTTCCCTGGCCTTTTCGGTAACGGCCATTGCCGAGAACAGGCGCGAGCAAAAAAGCCGCTCCTGATGGCGCGGCTTCTGGAATTCAGGTTTCTTCGATGAACTGAACGTAAATACCTCTCTCTCGCAACCAATTCAGGGCATCGTCGACAGTTTCTTCTTCCCCCCCAATTTGAAGCTCAATCCATCCCGCTTCAGCCCCCACCTGGGCGCGCAAAATGTTCACCGTCAAGTCAAACCGTTGGATGAGCTGGTTGAGTACCGGCACGCGCAACAGGTCGGGCGGGTATACCAGCCGCACAAGTGTCTCTTTCATTGTAGCCTCCTTGCTTCTCTGAGCAACGGCCCTGTTAAGGTGATTTTAGCACAAAATCCAGATCATGGCCCTGGCGAGCAGCCAGTTGCCCACACCCCGCCTGGATATCAATGCCGCGCCTTAAACGCACGGTGCAGGGAATGCCGGCAGCAGTCAGCACACGGCAAAACTCACGGGCGCGTTGCCGGGAACTGGCTTCCCCTGCGAAGCCCTGGGTGGGGTTGAGGGGAATGAGATTGACATGCGCCAACATGCCTTTGAGCAAGGTCACCAGGCGCTGAGCCTGCGCCGGCGTATCGTTCAGGCCGCGTATCAGTGCCCATTCGAAAGTGACCCGGCGGTGGGTGGCTTCGGTGTATGCCTGTACGGCGGCCATGAGCGCGTCAAGAGGGTATTTGCGGTTGATGGGAATCAACGAAGAGCGCAATGCGTCATCTGCGGCATGCAGGGAGATGGCGAGATTGACCTGCCGCTTTTCGGCAGTGAAACGGCGAATTTGCGGCACCAGCCCCACGGTGGAAATCGTCATGCGGCGGGCTCCCAACGCAAAGCCTTGCGGATGATTGAGGATGTCAATAGCCCGCAGTGTGGCCTCGTAGTTGTGAAAGGGTTCTCCCATGCCCATGAAAACGATGTGGGTCACGCGTTCGCCACGTTGTTTGAGCCAACGGGCATAGTAGAGCACCTGAGCGACGATTTCGCCAGCGCTCAGATTGCGTTGCAGGCCCATCTGGCCGGTGGCACAAAAAGCGCACCCCATTGCACAGCCTGCCTGGGTGGAAATGCAAAGCGTGCGCCGGCGGACATAGCGCATCCGCACGGTTTCGATTTGCGCACCGTCGGGCAGGCGAAAAAGGGTTTTGTGGGTTTCGCCATCTGAAGAGACTAAGGTTGCCGCAGGTTGAAAAGCCTCGAAGACAAAATCGCGCGCCAGAGCGGCGCGCAGGCTTTTGGGAAGTGGCGTAAAGGCTTCAGGGGAAGCCCACAAATGCCGGTAAAGGCCTTCCCATATCTGGCGGGCACGATAGGCTGGTTGCCCCTGGGCCTGTACCCAGGCTTGCAGTTCACTGAGGTCAAGGTCGTAAATCAAGGTGCTCATGGTTTTTCGTTGCAGGAAAGCGCTTCTGCCACGCGCCGTCCCCGCCAGTGGCGTTCCCGTGCCAAAAAGTCGACCACGGCGGTAAGGTCGGGGGCAATCAGGTCGGGTGCTGGCTCCCAGCGGGCTGCCTGTTCAGCCGAGGTAACGCCAGAAAGCACCAATGCTGTGCGGCATCCGGCAGCCTGCCCGCCAGCAATATCAGTTTCCAGGCGGTCTCCTACGACCAATGTCTCCTCCGGGCGCGTGCCCAACCGTTCCAGGGCCATTTGAAAGAGCAACGGCTGGGGCTTGCCGACGACCAGCGCGCGCTGGTCGGTGGCGGCTTCTACAGCCGCAATGATGGCCCCTGCTCCCGGCACCAGCCCTTCGGGCGTGGGAAAAGTGCGGTCGGGGTTGGTGGCAATAAACAGCGCCCCGCGACGGATAAGCAAGGTGGCTTCCCGGATGTGGCGATAGGTGCATTCGCGATCGAGGGCAACGACGACGGCCTGAGGGGTGTTGTTTGGGGGTGGATTTTGGAGCCATTGTTTCCGCCACTCACTGGCTATACGAAACCCCGCGCGTTCCAGCGTCTCCCGCAGGCCGCCTTCACCAATGGCATACACCCACGCCCCTGCAGGTAGCCGCTCGGCCAGTGCATGCGCCGCCGCCTGCGCCGAGTTGAGAATGCGGTCGGGGGAAACCGCCACGCCCAATCCTTGCAGACGCTCGACATACTGCTCCACCGAGCGCGTGGCATTGTTGGTGACGAAAACCGAGGAAATCCCCAGCGCATCGAGGCGCGCAAACAAGGCCGGCAGGTCGCCCAACGGCTGACTGCCGCGCCATACCACACCGTCCATATCCAAAATCAAGGCGCGAATCGGCATACGACACTCCCAAACAGCACCGCGTCGGGGTGTGCCCGACGCGGTGCATAACGCATTTTACAGTTCGGCCTTCGGCGGCGGTTCAAGCACCTTGTCTACCAGGCCATATTCCGCTGCTTCCTGCGCGCTCATGTAGTAATCGCGCTCGGTATCCCGCTCGATGGCTTCCAGCGGCTGGCCCGTGTGATGTGCCAGAATTTCGTTCAGGCGCTCTCGCAAGCGCAAAATTTCCTTGGCCTGAATTTCAATGTCGGAAGCCTGCCCTTGCGCCCCACCCAGCGGCTGGTGCATGTGAATGGTGGCATGTGGCAAAGCGTATCGCTGGCCTTTGGTACCTGCCGTCAGCAGTACCGTGCCAAAAGAAGCCGTCAGGCCCACCGCCACCGTGCTGATGGGGTTGGTAATCATCTGCATCGTATCGTAAATTGCCAGGCCGGCATAAATCTGACCGCCCGGCGAGTTGATATACATCTGGATGGGCGCTTCAGGGTCTTCGCGGTTGAGATACAACAGCTGCGCCACGATCAGGTTGGCCACCTGATCATTGATAGGCGTGCCCACGAACACAATCCGCTCTTTGAGCAGCAGCGAAAAGATGTCATAAGCCCTTTCGCCGCGCCCGGAACTTTCGATGACCATCGGGATCACTGCCCGCGGGTCCATCATCGTTGACCTCCTCACACTTCCGAGTCGTTCGCGGGAACCGCGTCAGCAGCCTCTTCCTCGGCAGGGGCAGCCTCGGTTTCATCAGCAGCAATGGCGGCGCTGGCTTCGGCTTCCTGCGCCTCAGGTGCGGCTGCCGTTTCGGCTTCCTCGCCTTCCTCGGCGCTGCTTTCATCCTCTTTCGCGGCTTCCTCGGCTTCCAGTTCACCTTTGGCAAGGGCAATCACAAAAGCCTCGGCCTGCCCTATCAGTTCATCATGGGCGGCTGCGGCCACCAGATCCTGGATGAAAGCCTTGTCACGCCCCAGCTTGCGGGCTTCTTTTGGCTCCAACGAAGAGGCCAGTTGCACCAGATAGTTGCGGGCTGTGTCCAGCACCTTGTCGGTGTCGACTTCCAGATTTTCCTCGCGCGCAATGGCTTCCAGCACCAAGCGACGGCGCACAAAAGGCTCAACCTCTTCCCGAATCTCCGCTCTCAATGCTTCTTCATCGGTGCCGCGCTCTTTGAGGTAGTCTTCCCACGAAAGGCCGCGCTGCTGAGCCTCTCGCTGATATTCTTCCAGGCGATCTGCCACCTCGTCTTCCACCGCCTGCGGCGGATACTTGAGGGTTGCCTGCTCCACAATCGCGTCCAACACGGCAGTAAGGTATTCCACGTCGTAAGTTTGCTGCTTTTGCTGGGCCAGCGATTCACGCACGCCCTTCCGCAGGTCGTCAGCGTCCTGAGCGCCCAGTTGCTGGGCGAAGTCATCGTTCAGTTCGGGCACACTGCGGCCCTTGACTTCCACCACCTCGGCTTTGACAACCACCGTTTTGCCCCGTAGCGTTTCGTCTTCTTCGTCGTCGGGGTATGTGTAAACCAGCGTTTTGGTGTCACCCGCCTTGGCGCCCACGAATTCTTCCGGAAAGCCGGGGTAAGGCCATTCCCCTTCATGGGGTTCTTTCTCGATGAGCACCGGATGATTTTGGTCGGCAAAGAGCGGCTCGCCGTCTTCCTGCCCTTCTTCATAAGCCTGAACATCGACGTACACCACATCGCCCACTTCGGCAGGACGGTCAACCGGCTCAAGCACGGCAAACATCTGGCGGTAGGCGTCGATGACCTTTTCCACCTCTTCCTCATCGAGTTCCGGCGGCTCATAAGGCACCCGCACACTGCGGTAATCACCCAGCTCGACGTCAACGGCCAGCGGCACCAGTAATTTGAAGGTCGGCGGGTCTTCCGAAACAATTTCTTCCAGTTTACCAGGGCCGTAAGGCTCGATTTCGGCTTCTTTCAGCGCTTTGGGGTAATACTCATCCAGCAGGCGCTCCAAAGCCTCTTCACGAATGACTTCCTCGCCAACACGCCGTGCAACGAGTTCATAGGGCGCTTTGCCAGGGCGAAAGCCGGGAATCTTCATCCGGCGGGCATATTCACGCGCCACACGCCGTTTGGCGCGTTCCAATTCCTGGTTATCCAACACCAGCGTCAGTTCGGCTTGATGGTCTTCGCGGATGGTGGTTGTAACTTTCAAGGCTCTACCTCACAAAAAGAATCCGGGATACGCGGCGCAATTATATCACCGCTGACCTGC
>CAYYRG010000115.1:0-5355 GCA_964474015.1 uncultured Anaerolineaceae bacterium
CCTTCCCCCAACCGAATGCCTATGCCAACCATTCACCTGACTGTCAACGGAACGCCCCATACCCTCACCGTTTCGCCCGGCGAAACCTTAGCCGACCTCTTGCGCTACCGCCTGGGCCTGACCGGCACCAAAATTGGCTGCCAGGAAGGCGAGTGCGGCGCGTGCACGGTGGAAGTGGACGGCGAAGCGGTGCTTTCCTGCATCTACCCTGCCGAGCGCGCCGATGGCAAGCACGTTCTCACCATCGAAGGGCTGGCGCGGCAGCACGACCATGAGTTTATCCTGCACCCCTTGCAGCAGGCCTTCGTGGAACACGGCGCGGCCCAGTGCGGCTTTTGTACCCCCGGCCAGATCATGGCCGCCCACGCCCTGCTGGAACATAACCCCGACCCTGACCCCGACGAGATTCACCATACCCTGAAAGACAACCTCTGCCGCTGCGGGGCTTACCCGGCCATCGAAGACGCCATTTTGGCCGCCGCGCACAGCCTGCGCACCGGCGAACCGCCGCCCCCGCCCCAGATTGCGCCCTCGGCCTATGCCGGGCAGGTGGTCGGGCGTCCGCACATCCGCCCCGACGCGGTGGACAAAGTCACCGGCCGGGCGCGCTACACCGACGACCTGGCCTTCCCGAATATGCTCCACGCGGCGGTGCGGCGCGCCGGCATCCCCCACGGCATCTTGCGGCGGCTGGATGTGAGCAAAGCGCGCGCCCTGCCGGGGGTGGTGGCCGTGATGACCGCCGAAGACCTGCCCGGCGCGCGCCTGCACGGGGTGCTCATCGTCGATTGGCCGATTCTGGTGGGGGTGGGTGAGCGCATCCGCTATGTGGGCGATGCCCTGGCCATTGTGGCCGCGGAAACACGCGCCATTGCCCAGCAAGCCGTGGCGCTCATCGAGGCCGAGGTCGAGCCCCTGCCGGTGCTGGCCGACCCGCTGGCCGCCCTGGCCCCCGACGCGCCGCCGTTGCACCCTTCCGGCAACCTGCTCAAACACATCAAGGTGCGCAAAGGGGAGGTGGAACGAGGGTTTGCCGAGGCCGACGTGGTGCTGGAGCACACGTTTACCACGCCCCACTACGACCATGCCTTCCTGGAGCCGGAAGCCAGCGTGGCCGTGCCCACCGAAGACGGGCGGATGGAGGTGTACGTCGGTTCGCAAATTCCGTATGCCGACCGGCGGCAGGTGGCCGAGGCGCTTGGCTGGCCCGAAGAGCGGGTGCACATTGTCGGCCAGACGATGGGCGGCGGCTTCGGCGGCAAGGAAGACATCGCCGGGCAGATTCACGCCGCGCTGTTGGCCTGGAAAACTGGCCGCCCGGTGAAATTGCTCTACGACCGGCGGGAAAGCCTGATTGCCCACCCCAAGCGCCACGCCACGCAAATTCGTGTGCGCATCGGTGCGAAGCGCGATGGCCGCCTGACCGCCGTCCAGACTGAACTCTACGGCGATACCGGCGCGTATGCTTCCCTGGGCGAGAAGGTGATGACCCGCGCAACCACCCATTCTGCCGGGCCGTATGACGTCCCCCACGTGCGCGCCGACTGCTACGCCGTTTACACCAACAACCCGCCCGCGGGGGCGTTCCGGGGTTTCGGCGTCACCCAGTCGAACTTCGCGGTGGAAAGCATGATGGATATGCTGGCCGAACGCCTGGGGATGGACCCGGTGGAACTGCGGCGCAAGAACGCTTTGCGGGTGGGCTCGGCGACCAGCACAGGGCAGGTGTTGCGCGATAGCGTCGGGTTGCTGGAATGCATCGACCGCGTGGAAGCCGAAGTGCGGCGTCTGAGCGGTGACGAAGACCCCTTCGCCCCACACCCCGTGCCCGAAGCGCCCCACAAAGTGCGGGCGTGGGGCTTTGCCGCTGCCTTCAAGAACACGGGGTTGGGCGGCGGCGCGCCCGACGAGGCCACTGCCGAAGTGGAACTGCTGCCCGACGGCGCCTTCGAGGTGCGAATTTCGTCGGCAGAACTGGGGCAGGGGCTGGTTTCCGTGCTGCAGTTGATTGCCGCGGAGGAAATCGGGGTGAAGGCTGAGGGCGTGCGGGTGCTCGTGATGGATACCGACCGTACCCCCGACGGCGGCCCGACCACGGCTTCCCGGCAAACCTTCGTCAGCGGGAACGCGGCGCGCATGGCCGCGCGGGTGTTGCTCAATGCCTTGCGCTCCACCCTCGCCGAGCGGTATGACCTCGACCCCGAGCGTATTCAGGCGCGCCCCGAAGGGCTGCAACTGGGCGAGCGGTTGCTGCGCTGGCCCGAAGTGGCTGCCGAAATGCACGCCTTAGGGCGCCAACCGCGCATCCGCTACACCTACCACGCCCCCGAGACCCACCCCCTGGGCGAAGAAGGTGACATGCATTTTGCCTATGCTTTTGCCGCCCAGGCTGCCGAAGTAGAGGTGAATACCCTCACTGGCGAGGTGAAGGTCTTGCGCGTGGTCACCGCCGTCGATGTGGGTGCGGCCATCAATCCGCTGACCCTCAAAGGCCAGATCGAAGGCGGCGTGGTCATGGGCATCGGCACCGCGCTCACCGAGCACTTCATCGTGGAAGAAGGGCGGGTGGTCACCGACCGGCTGGCGCGCTATCGGATGCCTTCCTTCGAGCAGGTGCCGGAAATCATCCCCATCGTGGTCGAGCACCCGGTGGAAACCGGCCCCTTTGGCGGCAAGGGCGTGGGCGAGATTGTGAGCGTGCCCACGGCCCCGGCGATCGCCAACGCCATCTATCACGCGGTGGGGGTGCGCTTCGACCGCCTGCCGGTGGACCAGGAGGCTTTGGCCAGAGGGGCGGAGCACGGCGCCTGAGGGGCAGCGCCGAGCGCGTTGGCGGGGGGCAAAAGAGGGCGCAGCGTGAAGCAAGGCGCTCAGAGGTGCTCATCGTGAGCGTCGCGAATGGAAGCCGCTGGGCGGAAGCAGGGGGAAACGCTGCCCAATGGCTTGAGACGGACGTGGCTCTGGGCGCTTGTTGGCCGCCAGGAGCAAATTGGCTTTGCTATGGAGGGGGAGGAGGCGTGTTTCCCGCCCGCTGCTCAAAACTTTCTTCTCCCCATGGGGTTTTCGGGTATACTCTTTGCGTTTCCCGACGCCGCAGCGACGCGGCGGTTTCCTCGCGAAAGGCCCCTGATGGGGGCGTCATACGGCTTCCTGCCGCTGGGAGCGGCAATGACGAAGCGACGAAGGAGAGAGGTGATGAATTTGCACCAGCCTCACGCCGAGGTTTATGTTCCCGATGGCTTGCACGAGGCGCAGGCTTTGGCGCGGACGACGCATTTGTGCATCGCCGCCCATCACGATGACATCGAAATCATGGCCGCTCATGCCGTGCTGACATGCTTTCAACAGTCCGACAAGTGGTTCACCGGCGTGGTGGTGACCGATGGGCGCGGCTCGCCGCGAGCAGGGCGCTACGCCGACTACACGGACGACGAAATGTGGGCTGTCCGCCGACAGGAGCAGCGCAAGGCTGCTTTCGTGGGCGAATATGCTGCCCAAATCATGCTCGATTACCCCAGCAAGGTGGTCAAGGATGGCCGCGCGGGCGCACCAGTGGAGGACATGGCCGCCGTGCTGGAGGCCACGCGCCCGCAGGTGGTTTACACCCACAACCTGGCCGACAAGCACGACACGCACGTGGCCGTGGCGCTGCGGTTAATTCAGGCCATCCGCCAGATGCCCCCAGAAGCCCGCCCCCAGCGGCTGTACGGTTGTGAGGTGTGGCGCGATCTGGATTGGATGAGCGACGACGATAAAATCGTGTTCGACCTTTCTGCACAGGAAAACCTGCAGGCGGCCCTGTTGGGGGTGTTCGATTCGCAGATCAGCGGTGGTAAACGCTACGACCTGGCCGCGTTAGGCCGCCGCCGGGTCAATGCCACTTTCTTCGCTTCCCATGCGGTCGACGAAACCACAGGCGCGGCGTTTGCCATGGATCTCTCGCCGCTCATCCGCGATGAAGGGATCGACCCCCTCGCCTATGTTCAGGGTTTCATCGAGCGTTTTCGCGCCGAGGTAGCCGAGCGCGTGGTGCGGTTGCGGTCAGTGCACCCTGTGAAAGGAGGCAACGATGGGTCTGCATGAAGAAATTGTCGAACAACCGGCAGTCATCCGGCGTTTACTGGCAACCCAACGGCGCAGGGCTGCCGACATTGCTGCCGCGATGCGTCGGGCTGACCCTCACTTTGCCTTCCTGGCGGCGCGCGGCACCTCTGACAACGCCGGGCGCTATGCCAATTATCTGTGGGGCGCGCGCAATGGCCTGCCAATGGCTTTGGCCGCACCCTCGTTGTTTACCCTTTATCATCGGCCGCCGCGGTTGCGCGAGGCGCTGGTGGTGGGGATTTCCCAATCGGGGCGTTCGCCGGATATCGTGAGCGTGATAGAACATGGCCGAGCACAGGGCAACCTCACGCTGGCGATTACCAATGCCCCCGAATCTCCCCTGGCTCGCGCGGCCGACTGGGTGCTGGATATCCAGGCTGGGCGGGAGGAGAGCGTGGCGGCCACGAAAACCTACACTGCCCAACTGGCGGCGATTGCCCTGCTTTCGGCTGCGCTGGCGCAAGATGAGGCCATGCAGGAAGCCCTGGAGCAGGTGCCGCGTTGGATGGAGGCCATGCTGGCCCTGGAGGCCGAGATTGCCCGCGCCGTCGTCCGCTACCGATATATGACCCAGTGTGTGGTGCTGGGGCGGGGCTACAATTACGCCACCGCGTTCGAGTGGGCGTTGAAACTGAAGGAACTCACCTATATTGCCGCTGAGCCCTATTCCTCCGCCGATTTCCAGCATGGGCCGGTGGCGGTGGTTGGAAAGGGATATCCGGTGCTGGCTGTGGCGCCTTCGGGCGCGGTGCTGGATTCGATGCGCGCGTTGTTGCGTCACTTGCGAGACGAGCTGGGCGCGGAGCTGGTTGTGATCTCCGATGACGAGGAAGTGCTTTCCTGGGCTGAGGTGCCTGTGCGCCTGCCTGCTGAGGTGCCCGAATGGCTGACGCCTGTGGTGAGCGTGGTAGGCGCGCAGCTGTTTACCTATCATTTGACGCTGGCGAAAGGTTATGATGCTGAGCGGCCGCGCGGGCTGCGCAAAGTGACTGAAACGGTGTAGCCGCGAAACATTGCACCGCGCCTCTGAATGCGGCTGGTGACGGGAAGCCTCTTATGGCTGAGGTTCGGACGTGAGTTCGGGCAAGAATACTGTCATGGCGTCGGCCCCTTCGACTGCCGCTCAGGGGGCTTGCCATGAGATGAAAACGAGGGTTTTTACGACCGCGTGCGTAAGTCCTGAAGATAGACGGCTTCTTGCAAGGCCCCTGTGTCCTCCAAAAGTGTCCCAACGGTTGATCTACTTCAGTT
>CAYYRG010000116.1:0-1889 GCA_964474015.1 uncultured Anaerolineaceae bacterium
TGGCCTTAGCCCCGGCGCGGCGCGCAGGGGCGAGGTTTTGTGTTGTCCGTTTCGCTGGCCTGCTATGGCAGGCTTTACCCCAACTTCCCCGCCACGTGGCCCTGCCTGGCGACGCTGGTGGTGAAGTGAAGTCGGAGGTCGGTATGCAGTATGCCATTGTCGAGAGTGGCGGCAAGCAATACAAAGCCGTCCCAGGCGGCACCATTGAAGTGGACCGCTTGCCGCACGAAGAAGGCGCCCAGATTGAACTGGAGCGCGTGCTTCTCGTGGCCGATGGCGACTCGGTGCAGGTGGGAACGCCTACCGTGCCCGGCGTCAAGGTCAAAGCCACGGTTGAAAAGCATTTCAAAGGCCGCAAAGTGATCGTTTTCAAGTACATCCCTCGTGAGCGCTATCGCCGAAAGCGCGGCCATCGTCAGCAATATACCCGCTTGCGCATCGACGCGATTGAAGCCTGAGTGGAGAGGAGTTGACCTATGGCTCATAAAAAAGGCGGCGGTTCCAGCCGCAATGGTCGCGACAGTCAAGCAAAACGCTTGGGCGTGAAGAAATACGGCGGCGAACGCGTGCGCGCCGGGAACATCCTTGTGCGCCAGCGCGGCACGAAAATCAAGCCGGGGCGTAACGTCGGCGTGGGGGGCGATTACACCCTCTTTGCCCTGGTGGATGGTGTCGTGCAGTATGAAACCATTCGCGACGGCCGGAAGCGCGTCAGCGTTGTGCCGGTTTCCGAAAACTGAACCCCGCTATTGTTGCGGATAGAAAAAAGGAAGCAGCCATGAAAAAAGGCATTCATCCCGAATACTACTACGATGCCAAAGTGATTTGCGCTTGTGGCAACACCTGGACGACCGGTGCTACTGTGCCGGTTGTGCACACCGATGTTTGCTACAAGTGTCACCCCTTCTTCACCGGCGAACAGCGCATCGTGGACACTGAGGGACAGGTGGAACGCTTCAAGAAGCGCCTGGAACGCTACGAACGCTATCGTCAGGAAGAAGAAGCGCGTGCAGCCGCTCGCACTTCGCCGGAGCGCCCGCTGACCGATTTCGGCTTGAGCCAGCGTGCGGTAAGCGCTTTGAGCAAGGCGGGCATTACCACTGCCGGTCAGGCGTTGGAAAAACTCGCTGAAGGCCCCGAAGCCCTGTTAGAAATCGATGGCTTCGGCAGCAAATCGCTCATCGATTTGAAGAAAGCCCTCCGCCGTGAAGGCTACGCTTTGCCAGAAGCAGAAGCGGCATAGCCTCCCTTGCCTGGTTCGACAAGCCACCGTGCATTTGGCGCGGTGGCTTTTTTGTTGCCCTGGCCCGCTGCTTGCACGGGAAATCGTGCTACAATCAAATCATCCCCCTTGGTCGAGGCGAGGCCGTGGTTGCTCCTTCACCTGAAAACCTGGAATGGATTCGCCATATTCACCTCTTTCACGATTTGTCCGATGAGGCGCTGGTGGGCTTTCTGGAATCCATGGAAAGCCGTCCTTTTCACGCCGGCGACATCGTTGCCCGGGCGGGCGACGCGTGTCACGGTTTGTGCTTCGTGCGCCGCGGCAGGGTGGAACTCTTTCGCCCGGTGGGAAAAATGCTGGAAGACGCCGAAGACCTGCCGCTGGAAAGCACCAGCAAACGGGTGGGCATGTTGGTCAGCCGTGATTATTGGGGTGAAGAATGTGTATTGGCGGAAGATTACCCTACCTTCGAATATACGGCACGCGCGCTGGATGCAGGGGAGGTATATTGTTGGCCAATAGCAGCCGTGGGTGAGGCCATTGGCCAGTATCGGGATATCTGGAAATTTTTGAGCCTCGTTCAGCGCAGTCGGCGGCGTGTGCGCCGCAAGCGCCCGGCCTGGATTCCTGCCGATGAAATGGTGTATCTTTTGCTGGGGCGCCC
>CAYYRG010000116.1:1989-5327 GCA_964474015.1 uncultured Anaerolineaceae bacterium
TGGTGGGGGCGGCTGTTGCACTATGGTGATGTCATTGTGCGTACTTATGCCGGGAAGATCATCATCAATGAGGTTGACTTCCCCAATGTCGTAGCCTCGCTGGTGGAAGAATATTGGCAGCGGGCGCGCAGCCATATTCGGCGACAGTCGGAAGAAGAACTGCGCCATATGGTCATGGAGAGGCTGGGTAAACTGCCGCCTGCCGCGGAAAGCCAGCCGCAGGGAGCGGTGACTTCAGGGGTGCAGCGCACGGAGGGATGGTTGCCGCGCACGCTGCGCAAATATACGCGCTGGTTGAAGCAACGCGTGGAAGAAAACGGCACCGTCACCTATCGCAAGCACTGGTTCTTGCTGTTGCGCCGCGGTGGGGTACAGGGCGCTTTGTGGGTGTTGTGGTGGGTGCTGGCTGTGGCAGGCTGGATTGTCTTCCCACATGGGGTGGATGCCAGGGCGTGGTGGGGGCTTGCATTGTTGGGCAGCCTTGTGCTGACCCTCTGGTTCGGTTATGAAGTGTGGGATTGGAGCAATGATATTTATCAACTGACCCCTGAGCATATCATTGATATTTACCGCAAGCCATTTGGCTCGGAAGACAAACAGTCGGCGCCGTTGGAAAGCATCGAAAACATGACCTACCAGCGGCGGGGGTTCCTGGGATGGCTGTTCAATTTTGGCGATGTGGAGATTCGCGTGGGGACGACCACCATGACCTTTGAAGGGGTGGCTCGCCCCGATATGGTGCAACAGGAAATTTTTCACTATATGGAACGCCGCCGGCGCGAGAAAGAGGCTGCTGATACCCAGCGTGAAAGCGACCACATGCTGCGCCTGTTGAAAGCATTTTACGAAATTACAATGGAAGAAGGCGAGCCGCCTTTGCCTGAGAGCCCCGAAAGTGAGGTATAATTCAAGCGCTCAGGAGGTGTTATGGCTGTTCGTGAAATTGTGACCGTACCTCACCCGGTGCTTCGTCGTAAGGCGGCGCGGGTGACGGATTTTGGCCCTGCTTTGCAGAAGTTGATCGACGACATGATTGATACCATGCGCGATGCCCCGGGGGTGGGGCTGGCCGCGCCTCAGGTCAATGTATCTCGCAGGGTCATCGTGGTGGAATACGAAGACCCGGAAGAGGGTGTGCCGCACCAGCTGTATGCTGTGGTGAACCCTGAAATTGTAGCTTTTTCCAAAGAAACCGAAACCGGGGTAGAGGGATGCCTCTCCATTCCGGGGATCATTGGGGATGTGGTGCGGGCCCGCTGGGTGGAAGTGCGGGGCTTCGATCGCCACGGCGAGCCTTTCCGCTTGCGCCCTTCGGGCTGGCTGGCGCGGATTTTTCAACACGAGATAGATCACCTCAATGGGGTGTTGTTTACCGATCGCGCTACACGGGTCGAGCGAGTTTCGCCTGAGCGGGCGGCAGAACTGGACCGCGTTTGATTGACCCGCAGGCTGCACTTTTTGCCGCGCTGCCATGGGGCTTCCCTGGCAGCGTTTTTCACGCCATTTTCGGGTGCTGGTGATGCGTTTGTTACGCCTGTCGCTGCAGAATTTTCGGAATTACGTTCGCCTCGATGAGACGCTGCCCCCGGGCACGCTGTTGTTGGTGGGGGGGAATGCTCAGGGCAAGACGAGCCTGTTGGAAGCGGTCTATTACCTGGCGACGTTTGCTTCGTTTCATTCCCGCCACGACCGTGAACTGGTGCATTTCGAAGCCCAGCGTTGGGGGTTCCCGGCGGTGGGGCGCATTGTGGCGGAATTCCAGCGGGAGGGTGAGACTGCTACGCACACATTGGAAGTACGCCTGATTCTGGAAGCCAACGGCAACGGTGTGCGGTTGCGCCGAGAAGTGTTGCTGGATGGCGTCAAGAAAAAACTGAGCGCGGCGCTGGGGGTGTTCAACGCCGTGCTTTTTCTGCCCCAGATGACCGAAATGGTGACCGGGGCGCCTGAAAGTCGGCGTCGTTATCTCAACATGCTGCTTTCACAGGTGCGGCCCGGCTATGCCCAGGCGTTGAGCGAATACACCCAGGCGCTAACCCAGCGTAATGCCTTACTAAAGATGCTGGCTGAACAGGGTGGCGATTGGGAGCAATTGGGGTACTGGGACGCGCGTCTTGCCCACCGCGGGGCTGAACTGATGGCCGCGCGGGCACGCGCACTTCTGGCGCTGGAACGCGAAGCGCGGCAGGTGCATTGGCGTTTGACGCAAAACATGGAGAACCTGCGCTTGCGGTATTTGCCTTCGTATGACCCCTTTGGGGAAGGACAACTGCTTCAGGCAACGGACAACGCGGCGTTGGCTTCCTTTTCCGTAGAGACGCTGGCAAAGGGGTTGCAGGAGGCCCTGACGCGGCGACGCGCGGAAGAGATTGGCCGGGGAATGACCACCATCGGCCCTCACCGTGACGACTTCCGCTTTTTGGATGGCAGGCTCGATCTGGGCCTGTATGGCTCGCGGGGGCAGATTCGTACGGCCTTGCTTTCTCTCAAGATGGCGGAAATGGCGTGGATGACGAAAGCGACCGGTCGTCAGCCGGTATTGCTGTTGGATGAAATCCTGGCTGAACTCGATGCCCGCCGGCGGGAAGATTTGCAGGCTTATCTGGCCAAGGCCGAGCAAGCCATTTTGACAACGACCGATTTAGCCTTGTTCAAGGCCGATTTTGTGGCGCACAGCACGGTTTGGCGTTTGGAACAGGGACGGCTGCTTCTATAAGCCGAGACGGTAAGACGTTTGGGCTATGGCTGGCAGCGCCGACTTTCGGTAAACTTGGGGAAAACGGCATGACCCAGGAGTAGAGGATGTTTGCCAAAATGAGACGATTTGCAGCGTGGGCGGTGGCGGGCATTGTGTTGTTGGCTGCTTGTACACTTCCGCAGCCGGCGCCACAAGCGCAGCAGACGCCGGTCACAACGCTGCGGCAGGGGAAAACCACGCCAACCTGGACGCCTTTTGCGCCGCTCGCACCTTCAATGACGCCCCAGGTGGTGACGGGAAATCCGCCGGCTACGGCGGTTTTCACAAATTCGCCTCTTCCAACGGCCACGCGAGCGCCTTCGCCTTCGCTGACGCCCGCGCTGCCTGCGGCTACGCCGTCTCCCACGGTGGTGGCGAGTTCCCCTACGCCTGTACCCCCGCCTACCGCAACGCGCACGCTGCCCACGGCCACGGCATCCCCTGCCCCGACGCGGCTTCCCCCTACGGCGACGCGCTTCCCAACGGCCACCGCGGCGCAGCCAACGGCTACTGCCGTGCCGCCTGCCGTCACCCCATCGCCAACGGCCACGGTTGTGCCCTCCACGGCGACGTTGACGCCAACGGCTACCCCTCTGCCGCC
>CAYYRG010000117.1:0-5324 GCA_964474015.1 uncultured Anaerolineaceae bacterium
CTGCTTTCATTGTAGCACGCCTGGGTTAACTTTCCATAAGCGGCGACCACTTCATCCATAAGAGGTGACGGGTAGCCTCGAAGCCCGCGGCGGTCAGTCCTTCGGCGAGGAAGCCCTGGGGCAGTTCGCCGCGCAGGGGGCGGGGGGCATGGCGGCGCAGCGGGATGAGGAGGGCGGCAACTTCCGCAGGCGCGAGGTCAGGAGGCGCGGCCAGCAGGAAGGCGTCGGTGGGAGCGCCGACGATAGGCAGCCATGCCGCAGCGCCGAGCAGCCGGTTGGGGTGGGTGGCGACCCACATCCGGAACGAGAGGGGGTGCAACAAGCGCCACAGGAGGCCGCGCCAGCCAGGGGCCAGCCCTTGCCACGATGCCAGCGGTCTGTGCCAGGCGCGCTCGAGGGGGTAGGCGGCATCCAGCCAGGCTTCCACCTGTGGCCATTCGCTGCGGCGGGCAAGGCGGGCATGGACGCGCACGCCCGGCAAGGAAGGCGCGATAGCCCTGGCGTCGGGTTGGGCTTTCCACAAAGTCACGACGTCGCGGTCGGCAAAGCCCAGCGTGTGATAGAGTGCAATCGCCCCCTTGTTCCAGGTTTCCACCTGAAGCCACACAGCGCGTGCGCCGCGCTGGCGGGCGTGGTGGAGGGTGGCTTCCATTAGCGCAGCAGCGATGCCCTGCCGCCGGTAGGCCGGATGCACCGCGACGTTGGCAATCAGGTATTGCCTGGGTTTGGCCGGCAAGGGGATCAGGCTGACGTTGCCAACGATGCGCCCGTCGGCTTCCCACACGAAGCCATACAGGGGCGCGCCGGGCACTTCGCGAGCGGCATAGGCGCGTTGGGCGCTGCGGCTGCGGGCAATCCGGCGCAACTGGCGCAGGGCGGCGTGGCCGTCTTCGTCGAGCCGTTCGGCAAAGGCTGTGGCCAGCAGGTCGGCCACGCCTGGCAGGTCGCGGCGGAGGTCAATCCAGCGGGGGCGATTGGAAGAGGGCATGGGCATGAGCCAGGCAAAAGGGGGTGCGTGAAGTATATCATTTTTGCTTTGACCAAACGCCGAGGTTGCGGTATAATCCCCCAGCACTGCCCCATCCCTGCGGATGGGGAGGCTTTTGTTTGCCTGTTCTCAGCCTGTGGGCTGAAATCTTGTCGCGAGGGAGAACGATGCCGAAGAGGACTTATCAACCCAAAATCCGCCGTCGTCTGCGACGGCACGGTTTCCGCGCCCGCATGGCCACGCGGGGCGGTCGGCTGGTGTTGAAGCGCCGCCGCTTGAAGGGCCGCCATCGCCTGACGGTCAAAATGAACAATCACGTCAAGCGAATCAACTGGAAAGCCTAAGCGTCGGCTGCCTGCCAGGCTGCGGCAATGCTGTGAATCGCAGGTTTCGCCTGAGGAAGAATTCGGATTTTCAGCGGGTGCGGCGTGAAGGAAAGGCTTACGCCCACCCGCTGGTCGTATTGATTGTGGCGCCGAATGGCCTGCCACAGGTGCGGGTGGGGGTGGCGGCAGGCCGAAGCGTGGGCAAGGCCGTGGCACGCAACAAGGCCAAGCGCCGCCTGCGCGAAATCATGCGCCCGCTGTTGCCGCTTTTGCCCCCAGGCTATGACCTGATGCTGATTGCCCGCAAGCCGATGGCCGATGCCCCTTTCGCCGCCATCCGCAGCGCGGTGATGAGCCTGTTGCGGCGGGCGGGGCTGCTGGCCGACCAGACCGACGCCGCTTCGTCGGATTCCTTATGAGTCATACGCATACGCACCCGCACGACCACGAAGCCCTGGACTTCTCGTTGCGCCCGCCCAACCCCGACCCTTCGCCGTTGGGCGCTTTGCCGCGCACCCCTAACTATTGGCCGCGGCTGGCGCTGTTGCTGTTGGTGCGACTGTATCAAATGACGTTGGCAAAGACTTTGCCACCCAACACCTGCCGCTTTTACCCCACATGTTCGCATTACGGCTATGAGGCCATTTACAAATACGGCGTGCTCAAAGGGGGGCTCATGGCCATCTGGCGGGTGTTGCGTTGCAATCCTTTCAACCCGGGCGGGTACGACCCCGTGCCCTAAGAGTACCCTTATGGAGAGAAATTTGAAGAAACGCTGGTTGTTGCTGATGGTGTCCCTCGTTGCCGTGTTGGCGCTCAGTGCTTGTGGCTCCCGTTTGGGGGCCAACAGCTGGCCGGGCGTCAGCGTGGACGAGGGGACGGTGTATGTGGCTGCCGGCCCGGCAGTGTATGCCCTCGATGCCAAAACCGGGGCTTTTCGCTGGGCCTTCCGGGGAGAAGGCAAATCGTTCAGCGCGTACGCTGCGCCGGCGGCATCCCCTGACCACAATTTGCTCGTCGTGGGTGATTATAGCGGCGCGCTTTATGGCCTTTCGCCTACAGGTGACCTGCTCTGGAAGTTCGGCGGGGCGCAAAGCCACTATGTGGCTTCGCCGCTGGTGACGCAAGATACCATCTATGCCCCCAATGCCGATGGCTCGCTCTATGCGCTGGATTTGAAAGGTCACCAAAAGTGGGCTTTCCGGGCCGATGGGCAGCCTCTTTGGGGCACGCCGGTCTTTGACGGCCAGCGCCTGTACGTGCCTTCCCTGGGGCACCATCTCTACGCGGTGAATGCTGCCGATGGCTCGCTGGTGTGGGATGTGGACCTTGGCGGGGCGTTGGCCTCGCAGCCGACCCTGGTCGATGGGGTGCTCTATGTGGGCACTTTTGCCAACGATGTCGTGGCCCTCGACGCCAAAGATGGCAAGGTGCTCTGGAAGGCCAAAACTGCGGGGTGGGTTTGGAGCGCACCGGCTTATGCCGATGGCACGCTCTATGTCGGCGATATTACGGGCAAGTTCTTTGCCCTTCGCGCCCAGGATGGCGAAACGGCCTGGACGGAAAGCCCCGATGGCGCGATCGTAGGCCGCCCCCTGGTGCTCGATGGCACGGTTTATTTCACCACCGAAAACAACCTGGTGCTGGCCTTCACCCTCGATGGAAAGCCGCTCTGGCAGCATACGGTGCAGGGCAAACTCTATGCCTCGCCTGTGGCGGGGGATGGCCTGGTGTTTGTCGCTCCCTACAAGGGCGACGACCTGGTGCTGGCCTTCACACCCGATGGAAAAACCCAATGGTCGCTCTCGGTGAAAAATGCCGAGGCGGCGCTCAAAGCGGCAACGGAGCAGAAATAGCCCCGTGGGCCGCTGCGGCGGTTTCTTACCCCCCTTCTGAGGCGAAACGGAATGCACTATGTGGAATACGCTTGTCATTGACCCCATGCTCAACAGCCTGTTGTGGATCTACAACCTGGTAGGCCACAACTTTGGCCTGGCGATCATTGTCTTCACCCTGCTCATCCGCTTGCTGGTTTACCCGCTCACCAAGCAGCAACTGGAGGGGGCGGAGGCAATGCAAAAACTCCAGCAGGACCCACGCTGGAAGAAAATTCAAGAAAAATACAAAAACGACAAAGAGAAACTGGCGCAGGAACAAATGCGCCTTTACAAAGAAATGGGCGTCAACCCCTTTGCTTCGTGCCTGCCCACGATTGTGCAGTTTGGCGTGCTCTTTGGGTTGTACTACGCCGTCATCAAAGGTCTGGCGCACGCGCCAATTGAACTGATTGACCTTCACAACCACATCTACCCGATTTTCGACACCGCCAAACTCATTCCCCTCAACAGTCATTTCCTGTGGATGGATTTGGGGCGGCCTGAATGGCTGCACATTCCGGGGCTTCCCTTTGGCATTCCCACGTTGGCGATTCTGGTTGGCATTACCTCTTACATGCAGTCGAAAATTATGACGCCCACTTCGGGCAGCGGGCAGCAGAACGCCATGATGGGGCAAATGATGACCATTTACATGCCCCTTTTCCTCTTCTACCTCACATTGACATTCCCTTCGGGTTTAGGGCTGTACTTCCTCATCAGCAACCTGGCGACGATTGGTCAATATGCCATGATGGGTAAACTGGACATGAAGCAAATGTTTAGTTTCCGATAGCAGGAAGCCCGGCCCTTGGCCCGCCCACTGGCACCATGTGAGAAAGCGAGGCTCTTATGCACGAACAAGCGCGTACGACTTTGGAAGTGATTGCTCCGACCGTGGACGAGGCCGTAGCCAAAGGGCTGGCCCAGCTGGGCCTGCCGCTGGAAGCCGTGGAAGTCGAAATTCTCGACCGCGGCGGGCGGGGGTTGTTCGGCCTTTTGGGGCATCGCGACGCCCGGGTGCGTTTGGTGGTCAAAACCCCACTGGAAGCCCCGGCCGCGTCGGCCCCGGTGCCGCAATCGCCACCTGCCCGCCAGGCCCCTCAGCCCCGTCCTGCGGCTGCCGAGGAAGCCCCACAAGCGCGGCCGCCCCAGCGCAAACGCAGCCGCCGGAGCAAGCCCTCACGGCCCAAAGCCCCCACGGGCGCGGCCAGGCCCCCCCGGGCCGCTGCCGCCGTTGAGGATGACCGCACCTTGCGCGTGGCGCAGGAAACCGTAGCCGAACTTTTAGAGAAGATGGGCGTGCGCGCCGAGGTCACAGCCCGCTACGGTGAAGCCGAAAAAGGCCATCGTCCGCCGGTGTTGGTTGACATCAGCGGCCACGACCTCAGCATTCTCATCGGACGGCGCGCCGAGCGCCTCAACGCCCTGCAATTCATCACCCGCCTCATCGTGGGCAAAGAACTGGGGCGCACCGTCGCGGTGATTGTGGATGTGGAGCACTATCGCCAGCGCCGCGAAGAGCAACTGCGCCGGATGGCGAAGCGGATGGCCGAACAGGCCGCTCGCACCGGCCGCCGGGTTTCTATGGAGCCGATGCCCGCCAATGAACGCCGCATCATCCACATTGCCCTGCGCGACGACCCGCGCGTGACCACGGAAAGTGTGGGGCGCGAGCCGCGGCGCAAGGTCACCATCATCCCCGTGAAACAGGCTTGAACCACGAATGTTCTTTGAAAGCAGCCTGCCCGCTGCCTGGAATGCCAACGCCCGCTGCGTAAGCGGGCGTTTTTGGTGGGGGGTGTGGTGCGGCAGGTGTCACCCTCGAGAAAGCCTGCGCGGAGGCTGACGTTTTTGCCCTACCCCCGTGCACCGATCTGACTTTTACCTATATCGCGTGTCAAATTCCAGGGCTTGGGCAGATCGCCAACAAGGCGGCCTTTGCGGGCATCCAGCCCCCCTCCTCGCCCGCTGGGAGAGGAGGGGTTGGGGAAGGTGAGGGCGGACAAAGGCTTCTTTGTGGCTGTTTCGCCCTCACCCCTGGCCCCTCTCCCAACGGGAGAGGGGAAAAGCCCCTTGTAATCATCGTCCTGGTACTCGCCACGCTCTACCTCTTCAGACTTATGGGTAAAAGTG
>CAYYRG010000118.1:0-5307 GCA_964474015.1 uncultured Anaerolineaceae bacterium
ATTAAACGAAAGCGGAAGCCATGAACAAAACCACGGCTCCCGCGATGGCACCGGGAAGGTGGGCGCTATGCGCCTTCACCCTGTGCGGCCTGCGCTTCCAGCGCGTGAAGCCGTTTCATCAGGCGGCTCTTGCGGCGCGCGACGTTGTTCTTGTGCAAAATGCCCTTCTCGGCGGCTTTGTCCAGCGCCTTGATGGCTTGCTGGACATAGGCGCGGGCGGCTTCCACGTCGCCGGCTTCCATGGCCTTGAGCGCCTTCTTGCTAAAGGTGCGGGCGCGGCCGCGGAACCAGCGGTTGCGCAGGCGGCGCTTTTCGTTCTGGCGCATGCGCTTGGCAGCAGATTTGATGTTCGGCAAGGTCTTCCTCCCAAAGATGATTTGTTGGGGCAGCAGTCAAAAATTGAGGGTTTTTGAGGGTATTCACAGTCGCGGCGAAAGGCGAACTGCAAGCCCCAATTTTACTTCACTTTCAAAGGAGGGGCAAGAAAAAATGTGGCAAAACGCCCAATTCCGCAGCAGCGGCAGGCTGATGGGGTTGGGCGCCCACCAGCCTGGCCGTTTCTCTGACGCCCGCCGTCAGGGGTTCGTGTATACGATGGTGAGCACCGCATCATTGAGAAAATACCGATGCGTGCCGCTGGTGTTCTGGAACTGATACCGGAATTGCACCCGAGTGTGCCCCACCCGGCTCTGCACAGCACTCAACAAGCCATTGCTGGAAAAAGGCCCGGTAGGTTTGGAAGCATAAGTATAAATCGCTCCCGTAGGGAAGCCAGGCACGAAATCGCTGCCATCGAGGGTACCGTATTCATCGTGGTAAACACGCATCCACCCCAAAATACCGAAGACGTCGCCCTCCAGGGTGGCATTGCTGAGGTCAAGGCTAACCGACACGATGTGCGCGCCAGCCGGTATTGACGAGATGTTGAAACTAAGAAAAGCATCCATACGACGGTTGTTATACGCCCCTGCCCAGGGCTTCATCCCGACACTGCCGCCGTCTTGGACGTGACCATCCTCTGAAACGATGGTGTGCAAAGTCACCGTCACGTTCGCCGGCGGTGCAGCGGTGGGCGAAGGCGTTACCGTCGGCGTTGGCGTTGGCGTCGGCGAAGCCGCCACCACCTTGATATCTACCCAGAAAGGATTGCCGGTGACAAGGCCGAACACCACACCCTTGTCATCGCGCAAACGCCAGTAGCCGCGATATGTCCCCGGCGAGGCCGGCGCCGTCAGGTTGACCGAGATATCCACCGATTGCCCTGGTGGCACCACGCCGCTCACTGGCACCACCGACGGGCCGCCCATCGCATCGCCGTGGTCGAAAACCAGGGCATAGTTTTGCCACGTGCAGGTTCCCACGTTCTGCAAGCGCCAGGTTTTCGTCAAAGCCTGATTGGGCAGGAAAGCCGTGCCGTCAGGAACAGTCACGTCTCGCACAAAATGCGCCAGGTTGCAGGGTTTGGGTGTTGACGTGGGCGGAGGCACCGAGGGTTGCGGCGTCGCCGTGGGCGGAGGAGACGCCATCGTCGTCGGTGACGCCTGAGGAGCTGGCGTTGCCGGGGTGGCCGACGCGCTTTCCCCCGAGGAAGGCGCTACCGCCGCCTGGGTCTGTTGTACCAAAACCGCCTGCACCGTTTGGGCAGCAGCCGTTTGTGCCTGAGATGGCGAGGGTGCATTCCCCTGCATTGGCAAGCTGCAAGCGAAAACCACCAAAAGCACCGCCGAAAAAAGGCCCCACATCCATTGCTTTTTCACTTTGTTCCTCCTCGCACAAACACGCAGGGAAAAGACACCCCTATATCAAACGTAAAATGCACTTTATTTATACCACATATTCGAAACGATCAAGCCAAAAAACATGGTAAACTACCGCTTACCCTCTTTTTCACAAGGAGCAGCCACCCTCCATGAACGCCGGATATGTGTACGCCCTGCTGGCCTATTTACTATGGGGGCTTTTCCCCATTTACTGGCAGCCGCTGGAAGCCATCCCAGCCACACAGCTCATCGGCCACCGCATTGTGTGGTCGTTCGTGTTTATGGTGGCCTTCCTGGCGGCAATCAGGCAAACCCATCGCCTGCGCGGCCTGCTCAGCAATCGGCAAATCGTGCTGACTTATGGCTTTGCAGGGGCGTTGCTGGCGGGGAACTGGTTGACCTACGTCTGGGGCGTGACCCACGGCCACATTGTGGAAGCCAGCCTGGGCTACTTTATCAATCCGCTGCTCAGTGTGCTGCTGGGGCTGGTTGTGCTCAAGGAACACCTGTGGCCGTGGCAATGGGTCGCCATCGGGCTGGCAACGGTGGGTGTGGCCTATCTCACGTGGACGTACGGACGCCTGCCCTGGATTGCTCTGGCGCTGGCGATTACCTTCAGCCTCTACGGTCTGGTGACCAAAACAGCGCCGCTGGATGCCATCGACGGCCTGACCCTGGAAACCGGGCTGCTCTTTCTGCCAGCCCTGGCGTTTTTGCTGTGGTGTGAAGCCCAGGGACAGGGTGCCTTTGGCCACGCCGGTGTGCTCGCCAACACCATGATGATAGGCGCTGGTGCTGTCACAGCAGTGCCTCTGTTGTTCTTCGGCGCAGCCGCGCGGCGGGTTCCCCTGAGCGTGCTGGGCGTCTTACAATACCTTGCCCCCACGCTGCAATTCCTGCTCGGCGTGCTGGCCTATCACGAACCGTTTACGCGTTCCCACCTGATTGGATACAGCCTGGTGTGGGTGGCGCTGGCGATCTTCTGGATCGAAGGCGGGATGCGCCACCACAAGTCGTTGCGGCCTTTACCCGAAGGGTAGCAACACTTTCCCTTGCGCAATGTGTTGTATCACCATGAGCCACACACGGCTTTGCCTTTTCCATTCCCCTTTTTGGAGTGTGCCATGACCACTTACACCTCTACCTACACCCGAAGAACCGTCCTTGTGCCCAATCTTTCGCGCGCCGGCAATCTTGCCCTGATCCTCGCTGCCAGCCTGTTCATTGCCCTGATGGCGCACATTCGCCTACCGCTACCCTTCACCCCGGTGCCCATCACCGGTCAGACTTTCGCGGTGTTGCTGGTGGGCGCGGCTTTAGGCAGCCGCCGCGGCGCGGCCGCCGTTTTGGCCTATCTGGCCGAAGGCGCTATCGGATTTCCGGTCTTCGCCAGCGGGGCCGGGTTAGCCTACCTGTTAGGCCCTACCGGCGGGTATCTGTTCGGCTTCCTTGCCGCCGCGTGGCTGAGCGGCCTGTTTGCCGAAAGCGGCCATGACCGCCGCACCACCACGGCCTGGCTGGGGTTCCTGCTGGGCGAAGCCGCAATTTACACGCTTGGCGTGCCCTGGCTGGCGCACTTTATCGGCTTTCCCCAGGCTGTGGCCATGGGGCTGCTGCCTTTTCTGCCTGGCGACCTCCTCAAAGCCCTTGCCGCCGGGCTGCTGCTGCCCGCCGCGTGGCGGTGGACGCGCTAACAGTGGGACATGTTTCTGCCCTGCGCGCCTTTGTCAGGGCGTTAGCCCGATTCAATCTCGCCGGAGGTTGCTCATGAATATGCGGCGTTTTTTCATAGGTGCCTTGTTGGTGCTGGTTGGCCTGGTTCTGCTGGGCGTGCGGCAGGGGTGGCTGCCAAAAGCGACCTGGGAACAGATCGTCAATTTGTGGCCCCTGTTGCTGGTGTACTGGGGCGCCCGAATGATTTGGCGTGCCTGGCAGAAGGAGCATTCAGATACTGCTTCACTATCAGCGCCGAGACGGCGCTCTGGACAGCCGTATGAGGGCCTGGCAGGAGGTATGCTTTTCTTCGCTTTGGGCCTGGCGATCTTAGGGGCTCAGTTCGGATGGTGGGCCTGGGATGTCTTGATTGCCGCACCGTTTTTGGGGTTAGGCGTCGGCATGATGTTGCGGGCTGTATTGGCTTCACCTGGAAGCCCCGGCGATTAGGTTTGCGCATCTCAGAGCAAACGCCCCTTGTGTGCTCTCTCTCCTCGCTCCTTGTGGTGGGGCAGGACGTTCGGGCGCTTTGGAGCGCCAGCCTCTCAGATTAGTTTTTGCATTTTTTCAGGAGACCGTTTTATGGATTGGCAAACTTTGGAAGCCCGCTACACCTCCGGCCTTTATGCCAAACGCCCACTGACCATCGTACGCGGCCAGGGGGCGCAGGTATGGGACGACCAGGGGCGGGCTTACATTGACTGCGTGGCCGGGCATGGCGTTGCCAACATCGGCCATAGCCACCCCAAAGTGGTGGAAGCCCTGCACGCCCAGGCCGAGCGCATCATCACCTGCCCTGAAATGTTCTACAACGACACCCGCGCCCGCTTGCTGGAACGCCTGGGCACCCTGGTGCCCGGCATGGAGCGGGTTTTCCTCTGCAATTCGGGCACCGAAGCCGTGGAAGCCGCCATCAAATTTGCCCGCTTCAGCACGGGCAGGCCAGGCATTGTGGCCGCGATGCGGGGCTTTCATGGGCGCACCCTTGGGTCGCTTTCCGCAACCTGGAACAAAAAATATCGCGCCCCTTTCCAGCCGCTGGTGCCAGAGTTCAGCCACGTTCCCTACAACAAGCCCGAAGCCCTGCGCGCGGCGGTCACCGAAAACACCGCCGCCGTGCTGCTGGAGGCCGTGCAAGGGGAAGGCGGCATTCACCCTGCCACGCCGGAGTTCCTGCAAGCGGCTGAGGCCGTTTGCCGTGAGCGCGGGGCGCTGCTCATCATCGACGAAATTCAAAGCGGCATGGGACGCACCGGCAAGATGTTTGCCTTCCAGCACACCGAGGTGCAGCCCGACCTGGTGACGATGGCCAAGGGCATTGCCGGGGGGGTGCCGATGGGCGCGGTGCTCATTGGCGAGCGTGTGGCGCCGTTGAAGCCGGGCATTCACGGCACCACCTTCGGCGGCAACCCGCTGGCCGCGGCGGCTTCCTTAGCCACGCTGGAAGTGCTGGCCGAAGAGCGCCTTCCCGAAAGGGCTGCCGAGATGGGCGCTTATTTTCTGGAGCGCCTGCGCGCCATCGAAAGCCCTCTCATCCGCGAAGTGCGCGGCCAGGGGCTGATGATTGGCGTGGAATTGAAGCGCAAGGTCGCCCCCGTGATTCAAGCCCTGATGGCGCACGGCGTGCTGGCGTTGCCGGCGGGCATGACCGTTGTCCGCTTCTTGCCGCCGCTGGTCATCACCCAGACACAAATCGATGCCGTGGTCACGGCTTTCGAGGCCGCGCTGGAGGAAGTCGCAGGCTGAACACCACCGCCCAATTGCGCGTGCACCTCTCAGAGCCGCCCGCTGGCATGCGCGGCTCTGAGAGTTTTTTGTGCTTCCCGCCTCGGCC
>CAYYRG010000119.1:0-5093 GCA_964474015.1 uncultured Anaerolineaceae bacterium
ATCCGCGAAGGCGGCCTGACCGTGGGCGCTGGCGTGGTCACCGAGATTCTGGACTAAGGGTGAGTTATGGCCAAGAAAAAGGGCGTGCGGATTGTGATTACGCTGGCTTGCACTGAGTGCAAGGAGCGTAACTATACGACGGAAAAGAACCGGCGCAACGACCCGGCGCGGCTGGAGCTGCGGAAGTATTGCCCCCGCTGCCGGCGCCACACCTTGCACCGCGAAACCCGCTGAGCCGTGGTATAATCTCGCGTGAGAGGGGCTTCCCCCAGCCCCTCTCACGAACCGTAGGCCAGTAGCTCAATTTGGAAGAGCACCGGTCTCCAAAACCGGCGGTTGGGGGTTCGAGTCCCTCCTGGCCTGCCTTCGGATGACGCCGCTGTCAAGGCGGCGTTTTATCCGTAAGTAGGTGTTGTGATGCTTCCCTGAAGGAGTCGCCTGTGGCGAAGAAGAAGACGCAAACTCGTAAGCAGCGCAAGGAAGCGGCTGCCCGGCGGCAGGCTTCTCAGGCCGGTGCTGGCGCCGGGAATGCCCCCGCCCCTGCGGCGCCGAAAACCCCGGTGCGCAAGGCTGCGGCTCGCAAACCTGCCCGCAAGCAACCCAATGCCATTGAGCGTTTCTTTCGTGAAACGCGGGGCGAGCTTAAAAAGGTAACCTGGCCAACCCGTGAGGAAGCCTGGCGGTTGACCGTGGTGGTCACCGCGGTGACCGTGTTCATGGCGGCCTTCCTGGGTTTCTTCGACTGGGTGTTTACCAAATTGTTTGCGCTGATTTTAGGCTAACCCCGCCTGTAACGGGGACGACGAGGTTGTGATGGGAATGGAAGAAGAACGCGTGGTGCCCCAGCCGGAAGAGGGCGAAGCCGCCGAAATGCCCCTGACCCCCGCGGCGAGTGGGGCAGAGGCTGAAGTGCAACCGGTGGCGGCAGAGGCCGAAGGGGAAAGCCCCCAGGCAGAAGCCGATGACGGCCGCGCCTGGTACGTCGTGCATTGCTATTCCGGCTATGAGAATAAGGTGCGCCACAACCTGGAGCAGCGCATCGAATCGATGGGGATGAAAGACAAAATCTTTGACGTCATCGTCCCCACCGAAGAAGAGGTGGAAGTCAAAGACGGCAAACGTCGCACCGTCGAGCGCCGTATCTTCCCCGGCTACATCCTCGTGAACATGATTTTGGACGAGGATTCCTGGTACGTGGTTCGCAATACCCCCGGCGTAACGGGGTTTGTGGGGATGGGCGACGAGCCGACCCCGCTGCGCCCGGAAGAAGTGGCACAAATTCTCAAGCGTATGGAATCCGAAACGCCGCGCGTCAAAGTCACCTTCCGCCCCGGGGAGCGGGTGCGCATCGTGGAAGGCCCATTTCACGATTTCCGGGGCACGGTGGATGAAATTGACATGGAGCGCGGCAAAGTTCGGGTGCTGATCAGCTTTTTCGGGCGCGAAACGCCCGTCGAACTGGATTTCCTGCAGGTGGAAAAGGCCTGATCCTCGCGGTCAGGTGTGGGAGGGCTTCCCAAAACAGGCCCGCTAAGACCACAAAAAGGAGTCAATGATGGCAAAGAAACTCAAGGTCGTCGTCAAGTTGCAAATCGAAGCCGGTAAGGCCAACCCTGCGCCGCCCATCGGTCCGGCGCTGGCGCCGCATGGCGTCAACCTGATGGCTTTCTGCAAGGAATACAACGCCCGCACACGCGATAAGATGGGCGAAGTCATTCCGGCAGAGATTTTCATCTATACCGATGGCTCGTTCACCTTCAAACTGAAGAGCCCCCCCGCCTCCGTGCTGCTCAAAAAGGCCGCCGGTGTCGACAAGGGCTCTGCAGTGCCTAATCGTGAAAAGGTGGGCAAGGTGACGCGCGCTCAGGTGCGCGAAATTGCGGAACTCAAAATGAAAGACCTCAACGCCCACGATATTGAAGCCGCCATGCGGATGATTGAAGGCACGGCGCGCAACATGGGCATCGAGGTGGTGGACTAACCCCGTGGGAGGGCGCGAGCCCGCTTGTACCACCAGGAGGAACTCATGGCAAAACGTGGAAAGAAATACCTGGAAGCCGCCAAGAAAATCGACCGCCAGCGGCTGTATCCCCCCGAAGAAGCCATCAAACTGGTCAAGGAAACCTCTTACGCCAACTTTGACGCGACGGTAGAACTGCACATCCGTTTGGGCGTTGACCCGCGCCACGCTGATCAACAGGTGCGCGGCACGGTGGTGCTGCCGCACGGTTTGGGCAAGCAGGTACGGGTGCTGGTCTTTGCCCAGGGCGAGGGCGCTCGCCTGGCCAAAGAGGCTGGGGCCGATTTCGTGGCCGAAGACGACGAACTCATCCAGAAGATTCAGCAGGGCTGGACGGATTTCGACGTCGCCATTGCCACCCCCGACATGATGGGGAAGATCGGCCGTTTGGGGCGTGTGCTCGGCCCGCGCGGCCTGATGCCGAACCCGAAAGCGGGCACTTTGGTGCCTGCAGAAGACATTCCGCGCGCGGTGAAGGAAGCCAAGGCCGGCCGCGTGGAATTCCGGGTCGACAAGGGTGCCAACCTGCACGTGCCGATTGGCAAGGTTTCCTTTACGGAAAAACAACTGTATGATAACATGGCCTCGATCGTCGAGGCGGTCAAGAAGGCCCGCCCGGCTGCAGCCAAAGGCACTTACATGCGGCGGGTGGCGCTGGCCCCGACGATGGGCCCCGGGGTGCGGGTTGACCCCACCCTTGCCCAGGCTATGGAGGCGCCGGAGTAGCCTTCCTGGCCTCTGAACAAGTGAACAACGGTGGTTTCGCCGAAGAAAGCAGGTGCCGTCAGAGGCTCAATATCCTGCCGAGGTGAAGACAGACAGACCCCTCTCGAGGGCTTTGCGCGGTCTTTGCCTCGCTTCGGCGGGCAAAGACCGTTTGTTTTCCCCGCGAGGGGCATCCTCAGCGAAAGGAGGTAACTGCGTTTGGCACTGACCAGAGAACGCAAACAAGAACTGATTGCGCAATATGAGGCGTTGCTCGGCGATAGCCAGGCGGTGGTCATCACGACCTACCTGGGCCTCACGGTCGCCCAAATCGAAGAACTGCGCAACGCCGTGCGCGAGGCTGGTGGTCGCTTCATGGTGGCAAAGAACACCTTGCTGAAGCGCGCTTTTGAAGCCGCGGGCTACCCCGTGCCGGAAGAGGCATTGATCGGCAGCACGGCCATCGCGTTTGCGCTGGAAGACCCGCCTGCTGTGGCGAAAGCCATCACCGACTTTGCCAAGAAGAGCGATTTTGTCGAGGTCAAGGTCGGCTTCCTGGGGCAGGAGATGATCTCTGCTGCCCAGGTGCAGGCGCTGGCATCGCTGCCGCCGCTGCCCGTCATGCGGGCGCAATTGCTGGGCACCATCATGGCGCCTGCCAGCCAGCTGGTCCGCTTGTTGGCCGAGCCTGGCCGCCGGGTGGCTGCCGTGCTCAAAGCCTACAGCGAAAAGGAAGCCCCCACGGCTGCCTGATCGCACCCGATTTCACTTACCCTAAAAATTTTGCAGAAGGAGGCAACAAATCATGGCTGATTTGGAAAAACTGGTCGAGGAACTGAGCAGCTTGAGCGTGATGGAGGCTGCTGACCTGGTCAAGATGCTTGAGGAAAAGTGGGGCGTTTCTGCTGCCGCGCCCGTGGCTGTGGCCGCGGTGGCTGGCGGCGGCGCTGCTGCTGAGGAAGAAAAAGAGGAAAAGACCGAATTCGACGTCATCCTCAAGGAAACCGGCCCCAAGAAGATCGAGGTCATCAAGGCCATCCGCAAGCTCACCTCCCTGGGCCTGAAAGAAGCCAAGACCGTCGCCGAAACGCCCGGCTCCAAGATTCTGGAAGCCGTCAGCAAAGAGGCTGCGGAAGAGGCCAAGAAGGAACTGGAAGCCGCTGGCGCCGTGGTCGAACTGGCGTAAGGCTGCTGCCGTTGAAGGCAAAAAGAAAGCAAAAAACGCCCCGGCTTCAACCGGGGCGTTTTTTTGTTGGGAATGAGGTGGCCAGGGGTTAGTGGTGCACGTGGCCGTGGTCGAGCTCTTCCGGCGTGGCTTCCCGAATGCCGACGACCTTGATCTCAAAATTCAAGGTTTTACCGGCCAGCGGATGGTTGAAATTCAGCACGGCGCTGTTTTCTTTGACCTCCGCAATGACGGCGTCGAACACCTGCCCCTGATGGTCGCGCAATTGCAGGGGCGTGCCAACTTCGACGGGAATTTCGGGCGGGAACTCGCTCTTGGGAATTTCCACGAAGGCGTTGGGGTCTTCCTCGCCGTAGCCCTCGGCGGGCGAAACGGCCACGCTCTTGCTCTCGCCCACGGCCATGCCATAAACTTCTTTCTCGAGGCCAGGGATGATGTGGCCTTTCCCCTGGATGAACTCAATGGGGCCGTGGCCTTCGGAGGAATCGACCACTTCACCGTCCACGGTGAGGGTGTATTCCAGGCTTACGACATCGTTGTCGCCGACGACGCGTTTTTCTTGTTCGCTCATAACTTTCTCCTTCCGGAATTGTGACGCTTTGCCTTGCGTTGCCCCCAGCGGGTCGGCGACCAGTTGGGTTGCAGTCAAAGCCAGCGTGCTTAGGATACACCCGCATTCTAACACAGAAACCCCGATTGTGTGGGACGGGTTTGAGACTTGTCTTTTGCCTGGTTCTCCGGTACAATCGGCCCCGCCAACCCTTGTTGGAGGAGAGATGATGGCTGCTGAATTGCCCGAGATGACCGCGGCACGATTTGAAGAGGAAGTTTTGCAGAGCCCCTTGCCCGTGCTGATCGACTTCACCGCTGAGTGGTGTGCCCCCTGCAAAATGCTTGACCCTCTGGTCGCGGAACTGGCCGAGGAGTGGCAGGGGAAGGCCAAAGTGTTCCAGATGGACGCGGACAAGAACACCGATTTGCTGGTGCAATGGCGCATCATGGGCGTGCCGACGCTGGCGCTGTTCAAAGGTGGTAAAATAGTTGCGCGCATGACCGGCTACAAGCCAAAGAAGGCGATTGTCAAGAAGTTTGGCAAGCATCTTTCGTGATAGCCTTGACAAGGCCTCGGCGGGTAGGTAAAATTCGGGGGCGCTAAGGCGAAAGGCGCCGAGGTAGCTCAGT
>CAYYRG010000120.1:0-5021 GCA_964474015.1 uncultured Anaerolineaceae bacterium
GGCGTGGTCACCGAGATTCTGGACTGAGGTGGAAGTCATGGCGAAACAACGTATCCGCATTCGCTTGAAGGCGTATGACCATCGCGTGCTCGATCAGTCGGCCAAACGCATCGTGGAAGCCGCAGAACGCACCGGTGCGCGGGTGGTGGGGCCGGTGCCCCTGCCCACCAAAATCGAGCGCTTTACCGTGCGCCGCTCGACCTTCATCGACAAAGATTCGCATGAGCACTTTGAAATTCGCACCCATAAACGGCTGATCGATGTGCTGGACCCCGACGCCAAGACCATCGACATGCTGATGCGGTTGAACCTTCCCGCGGGTGTAGATATTGAAATCAAGCTGTAACGCCGTTGCCTGAATTGGCGCGGAAAACGTGGACAGCCTGCTTCACATCGGGTAAAATTGGCAGGCTTTGTGAAGCCTGAGCCGCTGGGGAGGGCGTGTCTGCCCTCCCCAGCGAAGCGCCGGGCAACAAGCCTTTGAAAGAGGTCACAGCAGCGGGGAAGCCCGCTGGTGGACGGTTCCCCCTGAGTAAGAGCAGGGTCGGGCCGCGAGCGCACAGAAAACTGCGCTTTCGCTCGCGACGCTCTGCTGACTGCTGAGGGGCGGGATGATGCGGCTCAAGCCCAGGCCGACAGTCCCGAGAAACTTTGTTGTAAAGGAGAACAACCGAGATGTTCAAAGGGCTCATTGGAAAGAAGATCGGCATGACCCAGATCTTCAATGAAGACGGCGCGGCGATTCCCGTGACGCTCATTGAGGCTGGGCCTTGCTACGTTACCCAGGTGCGCCGCCCGGAGAAAGATGGTTACTCCGCGGTGCAATTGGGCTTTCAGGAAGTCAACCCCAAGCGGTTGACCGGCGGCCAGTTGGGCCACCTGAAGCGGGTGGGTGTGCCGCCGCTGCGCTATTTGCGCGAGTTCCGGGTGAAAGACCCGGATGTCGAGGAGGGGGATACGGTGACGGTCGAGCGCTTCGCCGTAGGTGAACGGGTCGATGTGATTGGCACCAGCAAAGGCCGGGGTTTCCAGGGCGGCGTGAAGCGTTTTGGCTTCGGCGGCGGCCCCAAAACCCACGGTCAGTCGGACCGCTGGCGCGCCCCCGGTTCGCGTGGGGCGGGCTCGACCCCCGGCCGCACGATGAAGGGCAACCGCGGCCCCGGCCACATGGGCGCGAACCGCGTCACCGTGATGGGGCTTGAGGTGGTCCTGGTGGACCCGGAACGCAACCTGTTGGCTGTGAAGGGTGGTGTGCCTGGCCCCAAGGGCGGCCTGGTGCTCATCCGCGCGGCCCGGAAGAATTAGGGATTCGGAGCAGAGCCATGAAAGTGGATGTGTATAACATGGAAGGGCAAAAGGTGCGCGAGGTGGAACTCCCCGCCGCCATCTTTGAGGCCCCCATTCGGCCTGATTTGATGCACCAGGCTTACGTGCGGCAGATGGCGAATGCCCGCCTGGGCACGCACAGCACCAAAACGCGCGGCGAGGTTTCCGGCGGCGGGCGCAAGCCCTGGCGCCAGAAGGGTACCGGCCGGGCGCGGCAGGGTTCCATTCGCTCGCCGCAGTGGGTCGGTGGCGGCAAGGTGCATACCCCCAAGCCCCGCAAATATACGCTGGATATGCCCAAGAAAATGCGCCGCGCGGCGCTGCGTTCCGCCCTTTCGGTCAAGGCGGCTGAAGCCAGCGTGGTCGTGGTGGAAGACCTGGACTTCCCCGAGCCGAAAACCCGCCGCATGGCCGAAGTGTTGCAGAACCTGGTGGGCGAGGAGGCCAGCGCGCTGATTTTGCTTCCCGAAAGCCCCAAGGCCAACGAGCAGTGGGCCAATGTTGCCCGCTCGGCGCACAACCTGCCTTACGCTAAAACCTTGGTGGCGAACTATCTCAACATCCGTGACCTCCTGGGCTACGACAAGCTCGTGATGCCGTTGGCGGCGTTGGATGTCATCGCCGCATTCCTGGGTTGAGGAGGGCGAAATGACCACGATTTACGATGTATTGCGTCGCCCGATTATCACCGAAAAGTCGAACTACCAGCACACGCACCTCGGGCAGTATGTCTTTGAGGTTGCCGAAGACGCCACCAAGCCGATGATCAAAGAGGCGGTGGAAACCTTCTTCAACGTGACGGTGGAAAAGGTGCGGGTGATGAACATGCCCGCCAAGCAAACGCGCCGCTGGCGTAACCGCCGCATGGGCATTCGTCGGCGCGGCTACAAAAAAGCCATTGTGACTTTGGCCCCCGGTGAGACGATTGACCTCTTTGAAGGGGTGAAGTGATGGGTATCAAGAAATACAAACCGATTACGCCTGGCCGCCGCGGGATGCTGGGCTACACTTTTGAAGAAATCACCAAGACCAGGCCGGAGCGCTCGCTGATCGAGCCTCTCAAGAAACACGCCGGGCGCAATGTGTACGGTCGGGTCACGGTGCGGCACCAGGGCGGCGGCAACAAGCGCTACTATCGCATCATCGACTTCAAGCGCGACAAGCGCGGCATTCCTGCGAAGGTGGCCGCGATTGAATATGACCCCAATCGCACGGCGCGCATTGCCCTGTTGCATTACGCCGATGGGGAAAAACGCTACATCATCGCCCCGCTGGGCCTGCAGGTGGGCGACACGGTGCTGGCCGGGCCGGAAGCCGAAATTCGCCCCGGCAACGCGATGCCGATTGCCAACATCCCCACGGGCACGATGATTCACAACATCGAACTGTATCCCGGGCGCGGTGGGCAGCTGGTGCGCTCGGCGGGCTCCTCGGCGCAGTTGCTGGCCAAGGAAGGCGACTACGCCCACATCCGCCTGCCATCGGGCGAGGTGCGGCTGGTGCGGCAGGAATGCTACGCCACCATCGGCCAGGTGGGTAATGTGGAACACAGCAACATCAAACTGGGCAAGGCCGGCCGCAAGCGCCACATGGGCATTCGCCCCACGGTGCGCGGCTCGGCAATGTCGCCGCGCGACCATCCCCACGGGGGTGGTGAAGGCCGCCAGCCCATCGGTTTGCCTGGCCCCAAATCGCCGTGGGGTAAACCGACCCTGGGCGCCAAGACGCGCCGCAACAAGAAGACCGATAAATACATCGTGCGCCGACGCAGCAAGAAACGCCGCTAAGCGCGTGGGTTTGGTTGGAGGTTGAAATATGGGACGTTCCCTGAAAAAAGGGCCTTACGTAGCCCCGAAGTTGCTCCGCAAGATCGAGGAAATGAACGCCCGCGGTGAAAAGAAGGTCATTCGCACCTGGAGCCGCGCGAGCACCATCTTCCCCCAAATGGTCGGCCACACGATTGCCGTGCACAATGGCCGCCGCCACGTGCCCATCTACATCACCGAAAACATGGTGGGGCACAAACTCGGCGAATTTGCGCCGACGCGGACTTTCCGTGGGCATATCGTCGAAAAGAAGAAGAGGAGATAGGCCATGGCGATCGATGTCCGCGCAAAAGCGCGTTACGTTCCCGTCTCGCCGTTCAAAGCGCGCCGGGTCATCAACCTGGTGCGTGGCAAGGACGCGGTCGAGGCGCTGGATATCCTGCGCTTCATGCCGCACAGTGCGGCGCGGCCGGTCTACAAACTCATCGCTTCGGCCATTGCCAACGCCGAAGAGAACTTCGGTTTGAACCGTGAGGACCTTTACATCTACCGCATCTTTGCAGATGAAGGCCCCACCCGCAAGTGGCGACGCTTCGGTGCGCGGGGGCGTTTCAAGCCCATTCTCAGGCGCTCCTCGCACATCACCGTGATTCTGCGCGAGCACGAAGAAGAGGAATAGGAGTCATCATGGGTCGCAAAGTACATCCGATTGGCTTTCGTCTGAAGATCAACAAGACCTGGGAAGGCCGCTGGTTCGCGGAAGGGCCGCAATACCGGGAGCAACTGCATCAGGACCTGGCAATCCGCCGCCTGATTCGCGAGCAGGCGCCGCGGGCGGGAATTTCCCGCATTGAAATCGAGCGTTTCCCGGCCAAGGTGAAAATCACGGTGCACACCGCCAAGCCGGGCATTCTGATTGGCCGCAAAGGCGCGACCATCAAGCAACTGCGCGCCTCGTTGGAGAGCCTGGTGGGCTCGAAGGTGGATGTGGACATCAACGAAATCAAGGTCCCCGACCTGGATGCCTACCTGGTAGCCCACAACATTGCCGACCAGCTCTCGCGCCGGGTGAGTTACCGGCGGGCGATGCAACGGGCGATTCAGCAGGCCATGCGCCAGGGCGCCAAAGGCATCAAAATTCAGGTGTCGGGTCGTCTGGCGGGCGCCGAAATGGCGCGTACCGTGTGGCTGCGCGATGGCCGGGTGCCGCTGCAAACCCTGCGGGCCGACATCGACTATGCCAAGGCGGAAGCCCTGACCACCTACGGCCGGATTGGCGTGAAAGTGTGGATTTACAAAGGTGATGTGCTGCCTGAGGTGGAAGAAGAAGCGCCTGTTGCCACCGAAGGCGTGTATGTGAGCGAGTAGTCTCGGCGGTTTCCGCCGCGAGAGGAGTAGAAACCATGTTGATGCCTAAACGCGTCAAATACCGCAAGCAGATGCGCGGCCGCATGAAGGGCAAGGCGCTGCGGGGTGCAGAGGTGCACTTCGGCGATTACGGCCTGCAGGCCTTAGAGCCGGGGTGGATTTCCGCCCGCCAGATTGAAGCCGCCCGCCGTGCGATGGTGCGCCACATGCGCCGCCGCGGAAAGATCTGGATTCGCATTTTCCCCGACAAGCCGGTCACCAAAAAACCGGCCGAAACCCGCATGGGTTCCGGTAAGGGGAACGTGGAATTATGGGTGGCGGTGGTCAAACCGGGACGGGTGATGTTCGAAATCGCCGGTGTGCCCGAAGCCGTGGCTAAAGAGGCGTTGCGCCTGGCTTCCTATAAACTCTCGGTGAAGACCAAGATCGTCGTCCGCGAAGGGTTGGAGGAAGCATGAAAGCCGCAGAGATTCGCAAACTTTCCACTGAGGAAATCGAAGCGCGGCTGGCCGAGGCGCGGGAAGAACTGATGCACCTGCGTTTTCAGAAGACGACCGGTGA
>CAYYRG010000121.1:0-4978 GCA_964474015.1 uncultured Anaerolineaceae bacterium
GTATTTCTCGCGCAGATAGCGCATGTAGGGCGCGGGGTCGATCTCCGAACCGGTGACGCGCTTGACGAGTTCCTGCGGCTCGAATTTCGCGCCGTGGCGGTGGACGTGTTCCCGCAGCCAGCCCAGCAGTTCGGCAAAGTTGCCGGCGCGAATCTGGTCGTCGAGGTTGGGGATGTCGGCGCGGATGCGTTCCCACCACTGGGCGGAGATCAGGTTGCCCAGCGCGTACGTCGAGAAGTAGCCAATCGAGCCCATCGACCAGTGGATGTCTTGCAACACGCCGTGGGCGTCGTCGGGTGGCGTGACGCCCAGGTATTCCTGCATTTTGGTGTTCCACACTTCCGGCAGGTCTTTGACTTCTACCGTGCCTTCCAGCAGGGCGATTTCCAGTTCCAGCCGCAGCATGATGTGCAGGTTGTAGGTGGCTTCGTCGGCTTCGGTGCGGATGAGCGAGGGCTCGACGCGGTTGATGCCTTTGTAGAAGGCCGAAAGGCTGACATTGCCCAATTCTTCAGGGAAGACTTCCTGAAGGCGGGGGTAGAAGTGTTCCCAGAAGGGCAGGGAGCGCCCAACCAGGTTTTCCCACAGGCGGGATTGTGATTCGTGGATGGCTAACGAAGCGCCGTGGCCCAGGGGCGTGCGTTCCAGTTCGGGCGCGATGCCTTGCTCGTAAAGCGCATGGCCGCACTCGTGCATGGTGCCAAACAGCCCCGTGCCTAAGTAGTTGGGCTCCAGGCGGGTGGTGATGCGGACGTCGTTCACGCTGAAGTTGGTCGTGAAAGGATGCGCCGATTTGTCCTGACGCCCGCGGTTCCAGTCGTAGCCGAATTTGGTGATCACTTCGACGCCGAAATCCCACTGCTTTTGTTCGTCGAAGGGCTGGTGCAGGAAGGCATCGTCCACCTGCGGGCGTTCGGCGATGGCGCGGATGAGTTCCACCTGCTGGGGGCGCAGGGCGTCGAAAATGCGCTGGACGTCGGCGGTTTTCAAGCCGGGCTCGAAATCGTCCAGCAGGGGGTCGTAGATGTGGTCATAGGGGGCAAAGAAGTTGGCGTATTCCTGCCGCAGTTCGACGATGCGCTGGAGGTGCGGCTGAAAGATGCTGAAATCGGACTTGGCTTTGGCCTCTCGCCAGGCCATGATGGCCAGGGATGCCACTTTGCTGCTTTCTGCCACGAAATCGGAAGGCACTTTGGTGGCTTTGAGGTAATCGCGGCGGGCGACTTTGACCAGCCGCGCCTCGTCGGAGTCGGGGTCCCAATTGGCAGCCTCGCTTGCCAGGTCATCCAGCAGCTGACCCACTTCGGGGGCGGTGAATTTTTCGTGGGCGATGCGGCTGAGCGTACTCAACTGCTGCCCGCGGGCCTGCGCGCCGCCGGGGGGCATGTAGGTTTCCTGGTCCCAGCCGAGGACCGCTGCGGCCATGTGGATGTCCCACACTTCCCCTAAGCGTTCCTTGAGGCGTTGCAGTTTGTCGTCAGACATGGTGTTGGTTCTCCCAAAAAGGAATTGCGGCTGCGAGCATCGTATGGCGTGTAGCCGCATGGATATTATACGCCAAAAGCGCGCCGGCAACGAGGCAATGGTACAATAGAACCATGTGGGTTGAAGCCGTGCATCGGTGGTTTGAAGTCAACCGCCCGTTGGTGCTTTTCGTCAGCGGGCAGGTGTTTTTCGTGATGGGCATGGCGATTTTGTTGCAAACGCGCCGCTACTCCCGCCTGGCGCTGGCGCGTGGTATGCCCTGGCTGGCGGCGTTTGGCATTTTGCACGGGGTGTATCAGTGGGGAAGCCTTTTTGGCCGCTGGCACCAGGCTCACGGCCCGGAAAGCGTCAATACGATTTTCGACGCGCTGCAATTGTTGTTGCTGGCCGCCTCGTTTGCGGCGCTGTATCAGTTTGGGGTGCGTTTGCTTCAGCCTTTCCCGCCCAGGTTTCGGTGGGGAGGGGCCTTGCCGCTGGTGCTGTTGCTGGTGTGGCTGGTGGGGCCGTTTTACCTTGGGCTGGCGTTGGGAAGCGACGTGCATCAGTGGCGCACCAGCGCGGAAATCTGGGCGCGGTATGGCTTAGGGTTCCCTGGCGCGGTGGTGGCGGCCATGGGGCTGCGGCGGCAGGCCAAACTGCGGCTGCTGCCACTGGAATTCCCCTCGATTTACAACCTGCTGCGGGTAGCGGGCATTGCCTTGTTGGGGTATGCCGTGCTGGGGGGGCTGGTGGTGCCGCAGGCATCTTTTTGGCCGGCCTCGGTGCTGAATGTTCGGGTTTTCGAGCGGATGTTTGTCGCCCCGGTCGAGGTCTTCCAGGGCGCCGATGGCCTGGTGTTGGCCATTGCAGTCATTTTGGGGCTGGACGTGTTCGAGTTTGAAACCCAGCGCCTGATTGAGCGCATGGAGCAGGCGCAGGTCGTGGCGATTGAACGCGAGCGCATTGCACGCGACCTGCACGATGGTGCGATTCAGCGCGTCTATGCAGCCGGGCTGCTGGCGCAGTCGCTTCAGCGGCAGGCCAAAGACCCGGCCATGCAAGAGGGGCTGGCGCACCTGATGGAAGGCATCAATGCCGCAATTGCCGAGTTGCGGCGCTTCCTTTCGGAACTGCGGGAGCAGGAAACCCTATACCTGGCCCCGGCGCTGGAATCGCTGGTGGAGGAAGCCCGCCGCATTTCGGGCACGGAAATTTACCTCGAGGTTGACGAAGTCCCCCCGATGTCGCCTGAGGCCACGGCGCACGTGATTTCCTTTGCCCGTGAGGCGCTTTCAAATGCCATTCGTCACGCCCGCAGCCCGTTGATTGAGGTGCGGCTTTCCTACGTGCCGGCCCGACGGCGGATGCGTTTGGAAGTCAAAGACCACGGCGTGGGCTTGCCCGAAGACCCCGACATGGGCTACGGCTTGCGAAACATGCGCGACCGCGCCCGCTTGCTGAGCGGGACGCTTTCCCTGGTTTCGGAACACGGCAAGGGCACCCGTGTGGTGCTGGATGTGCCCCTCGACAATATCGTGCGGAAGGAGAGAGGCTGATGCGAACGCGCTTGTTGCTGGTGGATGACCATGAAGTGGTGCGGCTGGGGCTGCGCACCCTGTTGGAAGCCGAGCCTGACATGGAGGTGGTGGCCGAAGCCGGTACTGCCGACGAAGCCCTGGACAAGGTCGCCCGCTATCGCCCCGACGTGGTGGTGATGGATGTGCGCTTGCCCGGCAAAAGCGGCCTGGAAGCCTGCCGCCTGATTCGGCAGCAGCACCCTACCACCCAGGTCGTGATTTTGACCTCTTATTTGAGCGAAGAGTTTGTTTCCCACGCATTGCGGGCGGGCGCGGCGGGCTATGTGCTCAAAGAGGTGGGCGGCACCGAACTGGTGAACGCTATTCGCAATGCCCGCGAGGGAAGGGTGGCTTTCGACCCCCATACCGCCAGCCAGATGGTGGCACGGCTGCGCAAACTGGAAGCCCACATCGAAGAATCGGCCTTCAAGGGCCTGTCGCGGCGGGAAATGGAAGTGTTGGTGCTGATTTCTCGCGGCAAGAGCAACCGCGAAATTGCCCACAAACTCAGCCTGAGCGAGGGCACGGTGCGGAATTACGTTTCGGCCATTATCGAGAAGCTGGGCATGCGGAACCGCATCGAACTGGCGACGTATGCCGTGCAGCACCACATTTCGGAATGGATGCCCGATATTGACGACGATTGACCCCAAAGCACATCCCACGACGCGCCTGTGGAGCGCCGTGGTTTCGTGTCTGCCCGAAAAATCCCTGCAGAGGTGTCACTGCGAGGCGGGCTGAGTGTAGCAGAAGCCCGCCGAAGCAGTCTCTCACCTTCCGAGGAGTTTTCTATGCCTGAAGCCTTCATCGTCTCTGCCGTGCGCACGCCCATTGGGAAGGGGAAGCCGACGGGGGCTTTGTATCCCTTCCAGCCCGTGGAACTGGCCTCGGCGGTGCTGGCGGAAGCCGTCCAGCGCGCCGGCGTCCGCCCCGCGTGGGTGGACGATGTCATTTGGGGCGTGGTGACCCCCATTCGCGACCAGGGCGCCAATCTGGGGCGGCTGGCGGTGCTCAAGGCGGGTTTCCCTGTGGAGGTCCCGGCGGTGAGCATCAACCGTATGTGCGGTTCCAGCCAGCAGGCTGTGCATTTTGCTGCTCAGGCCATTCTGGCTGGCGATATGGACGTGGTGGTCGCGGGCGGTACCGAGATGATGTCGCACCAGCCTTTGGGCGCGGATTACCCTGAAAAGTGGCCTGAGATGCCCCACAAGATGGTACACCAGGGCATCAGCGCTGAGTTGATGGCTGAAAAGTGGGGGTTGAGCCGGGAAGAATTAGATGATTTTGGCTACGAAAGCCACCTCCGCGCCATGCGTGCCATTCAGGAAGGCCGCTTTGACGCGCAAATTTTGCCCCTTACTCGCCCCGATGGCCGGGTGGTGAAGGTGGACGAAGGCGTGCGCATGCCGCCCGACCGCGAGAAGATGCGCGCGCTGCCGCCTGCTTTCAAGCCCGATGGCGTGGTCACCGCGGGCAACGCCAGCCAGATCAGCGACGGCGCGGCCGCGCTGGTAATCGCTTCGGCCAGGGCTGTGGGGCGCTGGAACCTGATGCCCCGCGCCCGCATTGTAGCCCGCGCCGTGGTGGGCACCGACCCCACGCTGATGCTCGATGGCCCGATCCCCGCGACCCGCAAGGTGCTCAAGATGGCCGGGCTTTCGCTCGATGAGATGGACGTCATCGAAATCAACGAGGCCTTTGCCAGCGTGGTGCTGGCCTGGCAAAGGGAACTTCGCCCCGACATGCGTAAAGTCAACCCTAACGGCGGCGCGATCGCCCACGGGCATCCCCTGGGCGCTACCGGCGCGATTTTGATGACCAAATTGCTCTATGAACTGGAACGCATTCGCGGGCGTTATGGCCTGCAGGTGATGTGCATCGGCCACGGCATGGCAACCGCTACCATTATCGAACGGGTGTGAGCAAGGGGCTGCCCC
>CAYYRG010000122.1:0-4961 GCA_964474015.1 uncultured Anaerolineaceae bacterium
CCTGGGTGTAGAGGCTGTCTTCCACCGCGACGTCGTCGTTGGTGATCACCGTGGCGACCTCGATGCCCTCGCTCTGCGCCATCTCGGCGGCCATTTCGAAGTTCATCACATCGCCGCTGTAATTCTTGACAATGTGCAGCACGCCTGCACCGCCGCTTACGGCCTTGGTGGCTTCGTAAATCTGATCAGGGGTCGGCGAGGTGAACACTTCACCCGGGCAGGCCGCGTCGAGCATGCCCATGCCCACATAACCGCCGTGCAGGGGCTCGTGCCCGCTGCCGCCGCCGGAAACCAGCGCCACTTTGCCCTTCACCGGCGCGTCGGCGCGCACGATGTAGTGCGGGCTGATGTGGACCTTGACCAGGTCGGGGTGCGCCAGGGCAATCCCTTCCAGTTCTTCTTTGACGACATCTTCGGGCTTGTTAATTAGTTTTTTCATGGGTGTTGCCTCCTCTTGCAACATGAAGCGGGGGAAAGCGCGCGCCCGAAGGCCCTGCGCTTCCCCCCGACAAACGACTTTACGATTCCTCGGGCAGGAAGGGCGTAATGAACCAGTCGTAGGTGTACGCGCCCAACACGCCGCCAACAAGCGGCCCTATGATGGGTGCAACGAGCCAGTACCAGCCATCGAACAAGCCCTTGGTGCCGACCAGGGTGCCGAAGATGCGGGGGCCGAAGTCACGCGCGGGGTTGATGGCGTAACCGCTGGGGCCGCCCAGGGACAAGCCAATGGCCACCACCACAAAGCCGATCAGGAAAGGCCACAGGTTGGCACCCACCGGCACGTTCTTGGTGTCGATCAGGGCATAAATGCCCCAGATCAGCATCGCCGTGCCGATAATCTCTGCCGCGGTCGCATTCCAGAGGGAGTAATGCCCCACCGCGGCGGCGCCTTGCGCGCTGCCCCAGAAGGCCTTGCCAAACACCGAACCCCAACCAGTGCACCAGACGTTCGGCATGCCCGCGGCCTTCAGACCATCGTAGTAGACAATGTAGACGCCCAGGGCACCCAGGAAAGCGCCAATCACCTGCGCGACCCAGTAGACCAGCACCTTGGACCACTCAAAGCCGCGCTTGACAGCAGCCGCCAGGGTCACAGCAGGGTTAATGTGGGCGCCGGTGATGCCGCCAGCCACATAAACAGCAACGGCTACGGCCAAACCCCATCCCAAAGCGATGGTGTTCCAGTCGTAGCCGGGAGCGGCCAGGCGCGGCGCCAAACCAACATTCGCCACGACGCCGTCGCCGAAAAGAATAAGAACAAACGTGCCAACGAGTTCGGCAACGAACTCACCCCATAAACCTTTCTCCTTCATCTTTATCATCTCCTTGTGAGGCGTGGGAAAACGGACGAATAAGAGAAGACAAAACTTGCAGGAGCGTTTGTTCACCTGTTACTATCTTGGCTGCCCGTCACCTCCTTCCCAGCACACAAGTTTCGCACCACGGTCACGACAATCATTTCTCCGCGCTCGCGCACAAATGTGCACGCATTGCACAAATGACACAAACACTATAGCAAACTTTAAGGTCGCTGTCAATAGGGAAAGGCCACAAAATTGACCTTTTGCCCCTACGAATTTTCGTTTCCTTCACCGCACCCCTGTGGCAGCAGCACGTTTTTCTCTCCTCCCGCGCTAGCCTTCCCACTCAAGGCCAACGACGCCTCAAAATGCGCCCTCTATGCCCGTCTTCTGTTACAATTTTGGCAACATCATCACGATTCAAAGGGGAGCACTATGAATCCAACCACGCCACCTTTTCACGAAAAGGCCATCAGTTGGGGATGCGGCACATGCTTCATCGTGCTTTCCCTCTTGCTCACCCTCGCGCTCTGTGCGGCCACGCTGCTGTTGCTGGGCGCGTTTCTCTCGCCACCGGCCCAGCCGACCGCCACACCCACCCCGCCCCCTTTCACCATCAAAACCTCTCCCTACAGTTACAACACCGAACCAGGCAAGGCCTTTCAGATCCACGTCACCGTAGAAAACCACACCGACCGCACTTGCCACATTAGGGAAATCTACTTCCAGCCATGGGACAGCTCGCTGTTGGACAACCTCCACTGTCAACTGACGGAACCCCTCAACACCCCGCGCCAGCGCTCCCCCCACGGCTATGATTACTGGCTGCCCCAGGGCTTCAACCTGCCCCCTGGGAGCACCACCCTCACCCTCTCTTGCCGAACCAACAGGTGGCTCTACACCCACGTGAACATCGGCCTCTACCTTGACAACCACCAGCCGCTCCAACTCACCATCACCATACACAGCGTATCGCCATGAGGGTTGCACAAGCCTACGCGCGGCAGGGCTTCCAAAGAAATGCACCCAGCACGGGCAGGCGGCGCTCGCCATGTGAAAGACGCCCTTAAACCACCTTACCCCGCAGGCCAAAGGAACTCCACCGCCCCAAACACCGCCCCCCAATGCCAATGGTACAATCGTTCCATCCCTTTCCTGGAGCGAAACGATGGACAGAGCCAAAGTATTGGTTGTGGATGACGAGCCCCCTATCGTGCGCGCCGTCAGCGCCTATCTCGAAAAAGAGGGCTTCCAGGTCTATACGGCCACCGATGGCCCCGGCGCGCTGAAAGCGGCGCGCGCCTTCCGCCCCGACGTCATCGTGCTGGATATCATGCTCCCCGGCATGGACGGCCTGGAAGTGCTCACCACCCTGCGGCGGGAATCTGATGTCTACATCATTTTGCTGACCGCCCGCGTAGACGAGACCGACCGTGTAGTGGGGCTGACGCTGGGGGCCGATGATTACGTCACCAAGCCCTTCAGCCCGCGGGAACTGGCGGCCCGCATTCGCGCCGCCCTGCGGCGGCTGGGGAAAACCGGCGAAAACAAATCCCTTCTGCTCTTTCGCGGCTTGCGCATTGACCCGGCGGCCCGGCGCGTGTGGCTGCATGACGAAGAACTGCACCTCACCCCCCGGGAATTCGAACTGCTCCAGGCCTTAGCCGAGCACAACGGCATGGTGCTCAGCCGTGCCCAACTGCTGGAACGCGTTTGGGGCGCCTACTACGGCGACGACCGCGTGGTCGATGTGCACATCGGCAACCTGCGCCGCAAGCTCGGCCCCCTGGGGGGCTGGATTGCCACCGTGCGGGGCGTGGGCTACCGCTTTGATGGAGAACCTGCCTTATGAACCGTTTACTGGCATGGTGGCACCGCCACCTGGCTGCCAAATTGTTCCTTGCCCACTTGCTTGTCATAGCCGTAGGCGGGGTCGTGTTGCTGGCTGCAGGCGAATCGGTCGCGCCCAAAGCCTTCGACCGCCACCTGGCCGCCATGGCGCAGATGATGCAGCGCATGATGCGACATGGCGCAGGCTGGGCCAGCAGCACCGACCTGAACGCTGACCTCTTCCAAAACTTTCGCGCCGCCCTCAACGAAGCCATGCTCATCGCCATGCTGGCCGCCGGAAGCCTGGCCGCCGTTGCCAGCTGGTTCGTCAGCCGCCGCATCGTCGCGCCCATTCAGGCCATGTCGCGCGCCAGTCGCCGCATCGCCGAAGGTCATTACGATGAACGCGTGAGCGTGCCCTCCCATGCGCTGGAACATACCGACGAACTGGGAGAACTGGCCTTGAACTTCAACCGCATGGCCGCGCGCCTGGCGCACACCGAAGAAGCCCGTCGCCAATGGCTGGCCGATATCTCCCACGAAATGCGTACCCCCCTGGCCTCCATCCTGGCCTACGCAGAGGGCTTGCAAGACGAGGTGCTGCCGCAAGAACCCGAAACCTACGCCCAGATCGTGCGCGAAGCCCGTCGCTTACAACGGCTGGTCGACGACCTGCACGAATTGAGCCGCCTGGAAGCCGGAGCCTTCACTCTGGAACGCCGCGCGCTGTCTCCCGCACAGCTGGTCGAAAGCGTCATCCAGCGCTTTGCCCCTACGGCAGCCGCCAAAGGGGTCAAACTCGCGGCTGAAGTGCCACCCAACGCCCCCGCCGTGTGGGCCGACGAAGAACGCGTGACGCAGGTGCTGAGCAACCTGGTGGACAACGCGCTGCGCCACACCCCCCAGGGCGGACAGGTGACAGTGCACGTCGTGCCGCCGCGCTCGTCAGAGGGAGAAAAGAACATGGTACGCTTCGAAGTCAGCGACACCGGGGAAGGCATTCCCCAGGAACATCTGCCCCACCTGTTCAAGCGTTTTTACCGGGTCGACCCCTCTCGCTCGCGCACGCGCGGCGGCAGCGGCATCGGCCTGACCATCGCGCGCCTGTTAGTGGAAGCCCACGGGGGACGCATTTGGGCCCAAAGCAAAGGGCGGGGGCAAGGCAGTACTTTTTTCTTCACCCTGCCGGTTGCCCGCGGATAACCGCCCTCACGCGCCCCACGCCGCTTGCACGACACCGCCAGCAATCTGGCATCCGCACCATTCTCGCCGCCCAAACGGGGGTATAATTAGGTAGTCTAACTAACCTGTGCGGGCATGCGGCGCGCGGAGAATGCCCCCTGCTCGGCAAGACGCCATCCGCGCGCCCACTGCCACATCAGCCGAGGGCCTGCCTATGAGCAACGAAGACCGCTTTCTCCACCTTCTCTATCGCCTGCGCGCGCTGGGGGCAGAAGCCCCACCCTTCGAGGCTTTCCAGATCTCGCCCGCCCAGTTGATGCTGCTGGGATGGATTGCCAACCACCCCGGCTGTCACATCCAGGATGTCGCCATCGGCCTGGGGCTGACGTCGCCCACCGTGAGTGTCGGGCTGCGCCGCTTAGAGCAAAGCGGCCTGTTGCGCCGCGAGCCCGACCCCACAGACAAACGCGCCCGTCGCCTCTTCCTCACCCCCCAAGGCGAACACCTGCACCAACAAGTTCTGGCCTTCCGCCGTGCCAAAGCGCGCCAGTTCCTCAGTGGGCTCACCGCTGCCGAGCAAGAAACCCTGCTCACCCTCTGGGAACGCGCCCTCCAGGCCGCGGAATCCGCCTCACACCACCTCTC
>CAYYRG010000123.1:0-2548 GCA_964474015.1 uncultured Anaerolineaceae bacterium
CCAGGCGGGAAACCATCCCGCCTGGCTTGCTATGCCTTCCCCAGCACCATCGCCAGCAGCGCCATGCGCACGTACAGGCCGTATTCCATCTGGCGGAAGTAGGCGGCGCGTGGGTCGGCGTCGACCTCCATGCTGATTTCCCCAACGCGCGGGAAGGGGTGCATCAAAATCATGCGGCTCTTAGCCTGGCGCATGGTTTCCGGCGTGATGATGTAAGCGCCTTTGACGGTTTCGTAAGCCGCCGGGTCTTCAAAACGCTCTTTTTGCACACGGGTGACGTAAAGCACGTCGGTCTCGGCCAGCACGTCTTCCAGAGTGCTGTGTTCGGCCTGGGGAATGCCCCTGGCTGCCAGTTCGTCGATGATTTCGGCGGGCATCCGCAGGATTTCCGGCGAGACGTAGTTCAGGCGGACGTCGTAGAGGGAAAGCAGGCGGGCAAGGGAATGCACGGTGCGGCCGTATTTCAGGTCGCCCAACATGGTGATGGTGAGGCCGTCCACCTGGCCGAGTTCTTCTACGATGGTGAAGAGGTCGAGGAGAGCCTGGGTGGGGTGTTCGCCGGTGCCGTCGCCGGCGTTGATGATGGGTTTGCGGGCATATTGAGCGGCCAGGGCGGCAGCGCCCTTTTGGGGATGGCGCAGCACGACCACGTCGGCATAGGCTTCCAGGGTGCGCACGGTGTCGGGCAGCGATTCACCCTTGGCAACCGAAGAATAGCGCACTTCGTTGATGGGAATCACACTGCCGCCGAGGCGTTCCATGGCCGAGGTGAAGGACGAGGATGTGCGGGTGGAAGGTTCGTAGAACAGGTTGGCAAGGATTTTGCCCTTCAGCAGGTCGAAAGAGCCCACGCGCAGCACCATTTCGCGCATTTCGTGGGCAACTTCGAAGACGTAGGTGAGGTCGTCGCGGGAAAATTGCTTCACCGAGATGATGTGCTTGCCGTAGAACGGGGCGTCGCGTCGGTCGCCGAACGGCAAGTGGCGGCTGGTGGGGCGTTGAGGGGGAAGGAACGCAGACATAGGGAAACCTCCTTCAGCGGGTGGGGGCGGCCTGGCCGCCCAGGGCTGGTGGGAGGGCATCGCCCCGCGCCGTGCTGCCGCGCGGCCACGCCGCGCGCAGAGGCCGCCCGGACGCAGGCGGCAGCGCGGGCAATGGCGTCGGTGCAGGGCTATGGTGTTTGGGCAACGGTCGGGGGGATGCCCTGCCATTTATACCACAAGAGGCCAGGGGAGGGAATTTTTGGCGCGAAAATGGCAGGGCTTGTTTGTTGAGCCACCGAAAAAGCGGTTAGCATCAGGACTTACGCAGTGGGTTGTAAACCCCTCGTTTTCCCGTCATGGCGAGCCCCCTGTAGGGGCGGACGGCGTCCGCCTTTGGGTGGAGCGGGCGGCCTCCACCTTTTGGTGGGGCGAAGCCATCTCCTCCCCGGTGCGGGAGACGACTTCGCCCGCGGCTCAGCCCAGGCGCTTCGGCTACGCTCAGCCCAGGCGCTTCGGCGGGCTGCGACGACGCTCAACCCGCCTCGCAGTGACTCACCTGCAGGGGTTTTTCGGATAGATCCTTAGTGTTCGTCCGACTCACCGCCGGTTTCGCCGCCGAAGGTGGCTTGCAACCCCTGGATGAGGGCCTGCTTTTCGGCGGCTGAGAGCCGCGCTTCGGGGTGCAGGATGAGGTATTGCCAGGGCGGCATTTCCCCTTTCTGCACCATTTCGGCGGCTTCATCGGCTTCGTTTTCACCCCGCCCCCATTCGGAAACGTTGAAAGCGGAGCGCCCTTCGTCTACGTCGTACTGCACCAGCCAGGAAGCCGGGGCGATGTTGCTGTACCACGGCCATGTGGTGTTGTTGCTGTGGCAATCGCCGCAGGCCCGCATGAAAAGGGCGCGCGTTTGGGGGCTATCCCATTGGGGTTCGGCGGTCACGGGCGGGTTGGTGTGGGCGCGCCCGTAGGGGATGAGCTGAATGACCAGGCCGAGGAGGATAAGCCCCGCCAGCCCAATGGCGAGACGTTTGGGAGTGAGAGCCGCTATTTTAGACATAAGTTCTACCTCCTTCCGTAGGGAGCCTCATTCTACCACGAAAACCACCACGCGTTTGGGGCCGTGGACGCCGATGGTGAGGGTCATTTCGATGTCGGCGGTGCGGGAAGGCCCGGTAATGATGCTGGTCATGGCGGCCTGTTTCACAGCGGGCAGCGCGAGTGCGGCGGCCAGGTCGGGCACGATGTCGGCGGCGCGCAGCACGGCGAGGTGCATTTCGGGCAAGAGGGAAGCCGTTTGGGGCTGCCCTGGGCCTGCGGGCACCACCAGGCTGCCTGTGGCAGCGATGCCGGCCAGCGCCCCCGTCAGCCCCGCCCGCGGAATCTCGGCTTCCTCGTCACTTTCCTCCGCCAGCGGGAAGGCTGCCACCGGGTGGGCAATGCCGGCAGCGTCGAGGGCCGCGACGATTTCGGGCGGAAGGTGGGCGTCTTCCCAGGCCCACAGGCGCGTGATGCCTTCGCGTTGCAGGAAGGCCACGATGGCCTCGCCGGCCTGCGCCATGTCGGC
>CAYYRG010000123.1:2648-4918 GCA_964474015.1 uncultured Anaerolineaceae bacterium
GCGAGTTGCGAATGGCGAATGGCGGTTTGCGATTTGCGGGTGGCAGCCGTCACGCCGCGCAGAAGGGGGATGGGGCTGAGGGGGGCAGTCAGGCGGGCAAGGGGGCGCACGGCGCGCTGGGCCAACCGGAACCAACGCGGACGGGTGGCAATGTGGGCGTAGAGCTTCAGGAAAGCGTGGAAAGGCGGGCGATGGGCGCGGGTGGTCTGGCCCGGGCCTGCGGGCGGTGGGCCTGGCGGAGCCATACCGGCGCGCGCCCGCAAAATCAATTCCGGCAGGGGCACTTCCACCGGACAGGCGTCGGCGCATGCCCCGCAGAGAGTGCAGAGATAAGGGAGGTTGCCGTAATCTTCCGAGCCGAAGAGGCCTGGCGAGATCACGATGCCGATGGGGCCGGGGTAGGGGGTCGGTTTGCCGCCGCGGCCCACGTAGGCGTGCCCGCCGATTTCTTGAAACACCGGGCATGTGTTCAGGCATGCCCCGCAGCGAATGCAGCGCAGGGCGTCGGCCAGCGGGGTTTGCGCCATCCGGCGGCGGCCATTGTCTACGATGACCAGGTGACGCTCGGTGGGCGCGTCGGTTTCGCCTTCCCGCCGCGGGCCGTGGATGAGGGTGGTGTAAACCGTCAAGTCCTGGCCGGTGGCTGAGCGGGGCAGCAGTTCCAACATGAGGGCCAGGTCGTCGAGGGAGCGTACCAGCCGCTCCGCGCCCATCACGGCGATGTGCAGGCGGGGCAGGGTGGTGACCATGCGGCCATTGCCTTCGTTGGTAACGATGCAAATGCCACCGGTTTCGGCAATGCCGAAGTTCGCGCCGCTGATGCCGACATCGGCCTGCAGGAAGGCCGCGCGCAGGTGGCGGCGGGCAGTCGCGGTCATGGCTTCCACGTCTTCGGTGTAGGGCATTCCCAGCAGGTCGTGGAAGGTCTGGGCGACTTCCTGGCGGCGCAAGTGCACCGCGGGGGTGATGATGTGGGCAGGGCGCTCGTGCCGTAACTGGATGATGAACTCGCCGAGGTCGGTCTCGATCACGCGATGGCCGGCGGCTTCCAGGGCGGCGTTGAGCCCGATTTCTTCCGTGACCATGGATTTGGATTTCACCACCAGTCGCGGCCTGGCCCCTTGGGAAGCCACCAGGTCGAGGATGACGCGGCGCGCTTCCGCCGCGTCGGCGGCGAGGTGCACCTGAAAGCCGTTGCGGCGCGCGTTGGCGATGAACTGCTCGAAAACCTCGTCCCAGTGGGATAGCACCTCGGCGCGCACTTCGGCTGCCCGTCGCCGCATCACTTCCCACGGTTCGGGCAATGAGGCGTGGGCCCGGGCGCGGGCTTCTCGCCGTCGAGCGGCGTTGGCATCCAGCGCCGCTTGCAGGGCTGGGTTGGCTAAAGCCTCTCGGATGGCTTGGCGAAGGTCAGGCATCGGCAACCTCGCAGGAAAAGGTCAGCGCGCCGGGTCAGGGCGCTGGGGCGCGCCCAGCACCTCGGCCAGATGGATCATGCGGGTGGGCACACCGGCTTTGTTCAGGCCGCCCTGGATGTGCAGCAGGCAACTGGGGTCGGCAGTAATGCAATAGTCGGCGCCGGTGGCTGCGATATTGGCGACTTTGCGCGCCAACATGGCCTCGGCAATCTCGGGGAATTCGGCTGAGAACACCCCGCCGAAGCCGCAGCATTCTTCAGCGTGGGGCAGTTCCACGAATTCGACGCCGTGCAGGGCGGCAATGAGGGCGCGCGGCTGGCGATCCACCCCTAACGCCCGCAGCAGGTGGCATGAGGGGTGGTAGGTCACGCGGTGAGGGAAAGCCACGCCAAGGTCGGTGACGCCGAGGACGTCGACCAGGAACTCACTCAGTTCGTAGGTGCGGCTGGCGAGGGCCTCGACGCGTGGAAGCCAGGCCGCATCTTCGGCGAAGAGCTCGCGGTAGTGCTGGCGCAGCATGGCTGCGCAGGAACCGGCGGGAAACACCACCGCGCCGGGGTAGGCTTCCAGCACCTGGATGGTGTGTTTAGCCATCCGGCGGGCGCTTTCCCAATCGCCAGCGTTGAAAGCGGGCTGGCCACAGCAGGTCAGCCCCTGCGGGCGCACGACCTCAGCGCCGGCGCGGCGGAGCGCGGTTTCGGCGGCCTCGACGATGGTGGCACGAAACGTGCCTGCCAGGCAGGTGGGAAAGAGGTTCACCGTAATCGGCATAACGGCCTCGGGAGTAAGGAGATGTTGGGATACTTTATCATACCCCACGCCGGGCGTTTTGGGTATAAGGTGGTTGCCATC
>CAYYRG010000124.1:0-4906 GCA_964474015.1 uncultured Anaerolineaceae bacterium
CTTCATTCGCAATTCGCCATTCTTCATTCGCAATGCGCTACCCGCCCAGCAGCACAATGCCTATCGCCGTAAGGAAGACATTGAGCAGCGCCAGGGGGAACAACACCTTCCACCCGAAAGCCATCAGGCGGTCATAACGCAGGCGGGGCAGGGTTGCCCGGGTCCAAATAGCGAAGAAGACCAGCACCAAAATTTTGACGAACATGTAAACCGGCCCCAGCCAGGGGAAAGCCTCCACACCCGGGCCGTAATAGCCGCCGAGGAACAACGCCGCGATGATGGCGCTCATCGCCACCACCTTGATGTATTCGGCCATGAAAAAGAGGGCAAAACGCATCCCGCTGTATTCGGTATGGTAGCCGCCGGTGAGTTCCTGCTCGGCTTCCGGCAGGTCGAAAGGCGAGCGGTTGATTTCCGCAAACGCCGCAATCAGGAAAATGACGAAGCCCAGCGGCTGGTAAAAGATGTACCACACATGCTTTTGGGCTTCCACAATCTTGACCAGGCTCATCGAACCAGCCAGCAGAATCGGCCCCACCAGCGCCAGCCCCAGGGCCAGTTCGTAACTCACCATCTGGGCTGCGGAACGCAAGCCCCCCAGCAACGAGTATTTGTTGTTGGAAGACCAGCCCGCCAACACAATGCCATACACCGCCAGCGACCCCACCGCCACGATGTAGAGCGTCGCGACGTTGATGTCGGCCAGGTAAAGGTGCGCCGTGCGGCCAAAGAACGGCACTTCCCCACCCCAGGGGATCACCGCGCCAATGAGAAAGGCCGGAATCACGGTGATGATGGGGGCCAGCGTGAAGAGCACCTTGTCGGCCTTCGCGGGAATGAACTCTTCCTTGAAAATCAGTTTCACCCCATCGGCCACCGGCTGAAGCAAGCCCCAGGGGCCGGCGCGGTTCGGGCCAATGCGCACCTGAATACGGGCAATAGCCTTGCGCTCATAGTAAGTGGCATAGGCAAAGCCCGTCAGCAGGATGAGGATGAGTATCACGGCCTTGATGGCCCAAATGCCGAACATGGATGCAGTCATGGGCAAATCCTAATTCGCAACTTGCAATTCGCAACGCGCCACGGCGGCCAGCGGCACACCCAGCGAGCGCGGCACCAGCACCACGCCTTCCGGTGCCTGGCGGTCGAGGCGCACGGTCACAGGGTATGCATCCGCAGCAATTTTGAGGGTCGCCTGAGCGCCGTCGGTCAGCCCGCGGCGGGCAGCCTCTTCAGGGTGCAGCAGCACGAACGCGCCCCGCGGCAGCCGCGGCTGCAACGTCGCCGAGCGGGAAACCAGCGCGCCCCGGTCGTAAAGCCGGGTGACCGGCACGGCCAGCAGGCCCTCAGCAGGCATTCCAGGCGCGGCAGGCGCTTCGGGGGTGGCAAAGTCGCCTTCCCGTGCGCCGGGCTTCAGCGCCACACCCAGCCCGCGGGTGTTTTCGTAAGCCGTGCCGCCATAATACAGGTCGGTGCGGCGGATGAGCGGATATTGCGCGTGCACTTCGGCCAGTTTCTCATAGGTCACGCCCGCGTAGGCCGGCACCGCCTCGGCAATCTGGCGCATGATGGTCGCGGCGGAAGCGGCTTCCAGCATCACACCCAGGCGCTCGCCGAGGCGAGCCGCCACGGCGAAGTCGGCCAGCAGGCCCTTGGGTGCAGGCACCGCCGGGTAAAAACGCTGAACGCGCAGTTCGCCGTTGGTGTAAGTGCCGCTGCGCTCGGTGTAAGCCAGCACTGGCAAGACCACGTCGGCCCGGCGGGCAGTCTCCGTGAGGAAGAGTTCCTGCACGACTACAAAGCCCGCCGCCTCCAGCGCCCTGGCCAGGGCAGGGTTATCGCCTGCGGGGTCTGCACCGGCGATCAACACGCCTTGCGCCGCCGCGAATGCTGCGGCCAGGTCGTCCTGCGGGCGGAAGCCCATATCCCAGGCGCCCTGGTCGTTGGCGCGCGGCCACACACCCACCATGCCGCTGCCGGGCTTTCCGGCATGGCCAGTTTTCACCAGCAGGTAGGCCGCGGCCTGTGCCAGCGCCCGTGAGGCCGCCAGCCCCATGCCTTCCTGCCCGTAAAACACCACCAGCCGCTCGGCCTCGGCGACGGCCTTGACGGCCTCACCGCCGCACTGGCAGCCCTCATCGGCCAGCCCGGCCACGATTTCGGCTTCCCGGCCATAGCGGTAGCGCAGGGCAAACGTGGCGTAGCGCTCGGTTTTGGTGAAGCGCGGGTTGGCAACGATGAGCGTCGCGCCGCGCTCAGCCGCCTGTTTCACCCGCAGCCACCACAGCGGTGCTTCTTCTTCCAGGTCAGAAGCCACCACCACAATGGTGTCGCCCGCGCCCAGGTCGGCGAGGTTGCTGCCTTCGCCCAGGCCAAACTGCGCCGTCAGGTCACCGCCCGCCATGAACGAATCCAGCGCCTTGATGCCGTCGAGCGCGTCGGTCAGGCGGCTCAGGTTGAACAAATCTTCATTGCTCAGGCGGCCACTCGCCAGAGCAAGCATCTTGCCGCGGGCGGCTTCCAGGCCGCGGGCGGCGGTTTCCAGCGCCTCTTCCCACGAAACCGGCATCAGTTCGCCGTTTTTGCGTACCAACGGCTGGGTGAGGCGCTCCCCGCTCTCGGCAAAATGATAGCCGGCGAAGCGACCTTTGTCGCAAATCCAGATTTCGTTGACCTGCTCGTTCTGCCGGGGCAGCACCCGCTTGATGACCATCTTGCCGCCCGAAGCAGCTTCACGGCGAACATCAAAGGTGAGGTTACAACCCACCGGGCACAGGGTGCAAATGGAAGCCGCGGGACGCATTTCCCACGGGCGGGCGCCAAAGCGGAAGTCCACCGTGGTGAGTGCGCCCACCGGGCACAGGTCGGTGGTGTTGCCCGACCAGTAGGAATCGAAGGGCGGGTCGGAAAAGGTGGTGACGTCGGTATGGTGGCCGCGCTGGTAGAACGTCAGCACCGGGTCGTCCACCACCTCTTTTTGGAAACGGATACAGCGGGCGCACTTGATGCAACGTTCCCGATCGAGGATGATGAGGTCGCCCAGCGGCACGTGCTTGGGCGCGTGCTCTTTATCTTCGTAATAAAAGCGACTGGTCTCAGGCCCGTAGGCGATGGTCAGGTTTTGCAGGGAGCATTCACCGCCCTTGTCACAAATGGGGCAATCCAGCGGGTGCGAGGTAAGCAGGAACTCCAACACGGCTTTGCGGGCTTCGGAAACCTTGTCGGTGGTGGTGCGCACGACCATGCCTTCCATGACCCGCGCCGTGCAGGCGGTTTCCAGTTTGCGCCCCCACTGAATCTTGATCGAGCCGTCTTCTTCGCGCAGGAATTCGCCGGTGGCGCGGTCGCGCATCGGGCGGCCAATTTCCACCAGGCACATCCGGCACATTCCCACCGGCTCCATCTTGGGGTGGTAGCAGAAGACCGGAATTTCAATCCCGGCGCGGCGGGCGGCATCGACCACCGTCAGCCCTGCGGGGACGGTAATTTGTTGGCCGTCAATGGTCAGAGTTACCGAATCCGTCATCGTTTACTCCGAAGCCTCGGCTTTCACCGCGGCATCAAAATCTTCGCGGAAACGTTCAATACCGGTCACCACTGCCATGGTCGAGAAATCACCCAAGGGGCAGAAGGTCTTTCCCTGAATCTGCTTCGCTACGCTGTAAAGGGTTTCCACATCCTGGGGTGTGCCTTTGCCCGACGCAATGCGCTCGGTCAACCGCTCCATCCAATAGGTGCCTTCCCGGCACGGGGTGCACTTGCCGCACGATTCGTGGCGGAAGAAGTTGACGGTCTTCCGCACCAGCCAGGTGATGGAAACCGTTTCGTCGAGCACGATGACCGAGGCCGAGCCCAACATGCCGCCAACCTTGGGTACGCTTTCGTAATCCATCGGCGTATCGAGCACTTCATCGGTGGCGGGCAAAAGCGAAGAGGAAGCCCCTGCCGGCATAATGGCCTTGATTTTCTTGCCGCCGATGATGCCGCCGCCATGCTCGAAAATCAATTCGCGGAAGGTGGTGCCCAGGGGCAGTTCGTAGTTGCCGGGCTTGTTCACCCGCCCCGAAAGGCTGAAAACTTTGACGCCAGGGCTGCGCTCGGTGCCAAAGGTGTGATACCAATCGGCGCCGTTGGCGATGATCATCGGCACGTTGGTCAGGGTTTCGACGTTGTTGATGACCGTGGGCTTGCCATAAAGGCCATACGTTGGCGGGAAGGGCGGGCGCAGGCGGGGCTGGCCGCGCTTGCCCTCGATGGATTCCATCAATGCGGTTTCCTCGCCGCAGATATAGGCCCCTGCACCCAGGTGGGTGTAAATACGCAGGCTGTAATCGGTGCCGAAGAGATGGTCACCCAGGAAGCCAGCGGCTTCCATCTCGGCAATCTTTTGATCGAGCCATTTCGCGACATGCCAGAACTCGCCCCGCAGATACACATAGGCGCGCTCGGCTCCGACCGCGTACGACGCAATGGCAACACCTTCCAAAAACTGGAAGGGGTTTTGCTCCATGATTTCGCGGTCTTTGAACGTGCCCGGCTCCGATTCGTCGCCGTTGGCGATGACATAATGGGGCCAGTTGCGCTTGTCCATAAAGGCCCACTTCAAGCCGGTCGGGAAGCCCGCCCCACCGCGGCCCCGCAGCCCCGATTTCTTCACCTCTTCGGTGACCTCGTCGGGCTGCATCTCGGTCACGGCTTTCCGGAAGGCCGCAAACCCGCCGTGGGCCTGATAGACCGCCAGGTCTTTGATATTGGGGATGTCGCGATGTCGCAACAAAATGTGTTCGGCCATAAATGCCTCGTGGAGGTTACCTGGTTACCTGGTTACCTGGTTACCTGGTTACCTGGTTATTGGTTGCTTGGTTACCTGGTTGCTTGGGCGTGAGACGCCGCAGCAACAAAGTTT
>CAYYRG010000125.1:0-4800 GCA_964474015.1 uncultured Anaerolineaceae bacterium
CACCCGCCTGCTGGCCGAGGCCGACCGCATCGCCCGCACGGCGGGCTTCCGCAAGATGGCCGTCATCGCCGCGGTGGGCACGCGGCAATACTACCTGGCGCGCGGCTTCCGCCGCGGGCGGTGGTATCTGGTCAAGACGCTGTAAAACCTCAACGGCAATCGGTGATGTCGAAGCGCGGCGTGTCGGTGAGCACCACTTTGACCTCAGGGCGATGCACTAAGGTTTCCAGCGTTTCGGGGTCGTTGATGGTGAAAAGATGAATGCGCGCGCCGCGCAGCATCCAGGCCACGAAGGGGGTGTAGAAGCGGTGGTCTAACGAGATCGCGGCAAAGCCCCCGCGAATGTAGTTGCGCTTGATGCGCATCAGCGCCAGATATTGCCCCAAAAGCGTGTGCGGGAAGGCGGTTTCGTCAATGTTGAAGATCCAGTAACTGGTGTAAAGCCCCAGGCGGGAAAAGTAAACCAGGTTTTCCGGGCGGTCAGACTCGATGATGGCGTGGGAAAGTACCCCGTGTCGCGCCAAAAGGTCGTGCATATCTTGCGCAGCCTGCTGCGCCTGGGCAGGGGTCAGGTAGCGGATGGTCTTGGTATCCAGCCAGAAATAGCCGCGCCCTCCCACAGCATTGAAGACCTGGTCGAGGGTGGTGCGCTTGTCGGGGGGCGGGTTGGGGGTATCGTAACGGCCAATGTAATACTCGCGCCGGGCGACGTCGTAGCGGATGTCGATTTCGATGCCTGGCGCGCCGGCGTCGAAGGCCGCGATGGTTTGGTCAAGGGCGTCTCGATGGTGGAACCAGAGTTTGTGACAATCGGTGTAAAACACCGGATGGGGCTGGCGGAACTGGAAATTCACCCACAGGTTATAGCCGGTGAAAGCAATCACGGCCAGCACCAGTACGCCGAAGGCCCCCCGAGTGAGGGGGTGGTGCAGCACGGCGGCTACCCGCGGCGAGCGTTTTGCCATTGCGACCAGGGTCACCACGACCAACAGCGCCGCGGCCGCCACGATCAACCCGGCGAAGGCATCTTCCCCTTCGGCCACATAGTGCTGCAAGGGCAAAATATGGCGGCTGGCCAGCAGGCGGTCGGCAAACTTTGCCGGCGTGGTGTAAACCCAATGCACCAGCCACCGCACAATGGCGGCTTCCAGCGGATAGAGCACCACGCTGGCCCCCAACACACTCCCCAGCCCGCGCCACACCTTCCCCACTGGATGGTTGAGCAACCACCATCCACACGCCGCCGCCACCGCGGCCAGCAGCAACCATACCCACCAGCTCAATGCCATAGCCATCTCCTCAGCCCTTTAGTGGGTTTCCTGATGGTTGAGATAAGGCAGGTCCCGGTAATCGATCACCCGGCCTGGCCCCAGGCTGAGCACCTTGTAACTGTACGAGATGCCCGGGTTGTCTTCCAGCCCCAGCAGGAAGCGGATCTGCAAATCGAGCGTCTCGGTGTTGACGATCCGCCCCTGGGTGGCTTCTGCAATCGGGCGCAACACTTCGGGATGGGTGGCCCAAAACACCAAAGGCACGCGATATTCTTCCTGGTAGGGGTGGGCGTCGGCATGGCCGCCAGCCGTCGCCGTCATCCACTCGCCGTGATCGGAAGTGTAGATGAAGAGGACGTTCTCGCCGCGCGCCTGGAAGATCTCGAAAAGCTGCGAAAGGATGTGGTCGGTGTAGTAGATGGTGTTGACGTATTCCTCGATGCGGTTTTTCGGATGCGGGATGAGTGCCTGGTCGGGCGGATAGCGACGCGACCACTCGTAGTGCGACCCCATCAGGTGGAAAAAGAAGGCCTGTTTCTTTCCCGGCACGATTTCATCGGGGGAAAACAGTTGGAGCAGCGCGCCGTCAGGCGGCGTGGTGGACGGTTTCAGCACTTCCAGCACAAAGCGCACCACATCGGCTTCGGCAGCAATCGAAGAAACTGTATCTGTATAGGGGCTGTAACGCAACTGATTGGAAAGCCAAAAGGTCTGGTAGCCACACCGCCGCAGGTCGGAGATGATGCTGGGGCTGGTGTAAAAGGCGTCGTAATTTTCCACCGTGGCGGGCGTCAGCAAGATCGGGATGGAGGTCATCGTCTGGTTCGCGGGGGAAATGGCGCGAATCTGCACTTTGTTTTTCAGGCCGTCCAGAAAGGGGGTGGTGGGCAGGTCGTAGCCGTAAGCGTGCATGTAATCGCGGTTGGCCGATTCCCCTTGCACGTAGACGATTTTGTCGAAAGCGGCGGTGCAGTGCAGGGGCCCGGCGTGCGCCATGAACGCCGCGACGTTTTCTTTACGCTTCAACACCGGGTTGACGCGCGTGTAAACCTGCACACTGGTCACGCCTAACGCCAGGGCAGGGTAAGAGGAGGCCACGACCCAATAGCCCAGGCCGCCCACCACGACCGCCGCGGCCAGGCCCTTCCCCAGCCGCCGCCAGGGATGTGGCGGCGTTTGCTGCCCATGTTTGTGATGCAAATACCACACCCACGCGCCCAAAGCCAGAGCGATGAGCACGTAGGCGATCAGCACCCAGGCAAATTTGGAATGCACCACAAACTGGTCGAAGAACTCGCTCATCTCGCCCCCGGAGGAATCCAGCGCCGTTTCCACCCGCACCGGCAGGTCGCCGATGTGCCAGTAGTGGGCGGTATGGGCGTAAATGCCGTTGAGCAAGCCCACCAGGAAAGCCCCCACGAGGTAAAGCGCCGGATGCGCCCACCCCAACAAAAAAAGCACCGCGGCGACCACCACGCCGCCGAGGAGCATTTCAGGCCGGTAAGAATGACTTTCTCGCAAGACACCGTAGAGCACCGTGGCGTAAGCCGTCCACAACGCGGCGATTGCCAGCATCAGGTACTCGTTTTGGAGCGCCTTGGAGAATCCGCTCAATCCTTTGCGCTCACGCATTTTTTGCCTCCTAAACGATAAGGCTTGCCCTGGGGCAAGCCTTTGCGCTTATTTTCCGCCGCCGGGGTTGAAGAAGACCATCCCCACCCCCATCCGCTCCAGGCCCTCGTTGGCCCAGTGCTCCACAAAGGGCGAGGGGCTGTCGAGCGCCTCGAAGAGGGCTGGGATGCTGGCCTGGTCGCCCAGTTGGGCCAGGGCGCGGGCTGCCTCGATGCGGGCTGCCGGGGGGCCTTCCCGCAGGGCCTGGATCAGCGCCTCGGTGGCGGCTTTGCCGACGGCAGCCAAAGCGTCGGCGGCCAGGGAAGCCAGCAGGCGGTCTTGGCCCGCCAGCAGGGTGATCAGGTCGGGAACGGCCTCGCTTGTGGGCTGGTGGCGTAAGCCCAGGGCGGCCACCTGCCGCACCGCGGGGTCGGGGTCGTGGAGGGCTTCCTGCAAACGGCGCGGCACGGCGGGGTGCTGAATTTCCGCCAGGGCGCGCAAAGCCCACCAGCGCGTTTCGGCATCGTCGGCCTGGCTGAGTTCCAGCAGCGCCGGCACGGCGGGCTCACCCGACGCCACGAGCGCCTGCACGGCTTGCTCGGTGGCCTCGTCGTCGCCGCGGGCAATGGCGTCCTGCAAGGCGCGAAGGAGGTTTTTTACAGCGTCTGTCATGGTTTCAGCAGGGGGGGCTCACGCTGAGGCCGGGGGCGGCGGCACGGGCAGGTCTTCCACGGCGGTTTCCTGCCATTTGTCGCCTTCTGCCACCAGCATGACCGGGATGTCGTCACGAATGGGGTACTTTCGCCCGCAATCGTGGCACACCAGCCAGGCTTCTTTTACCAGTTCCAGTTCGCCTTTGCCCTCTTGCACGCAAACCGGGCAGCGCAGAATTTCCAGCAAATCTTGGCTGACCATACATTACTCCTTCTTCCAGTCTTGCAGGCACGAATAGCGCCACGCGCTGAGGTCCCACGGCTTGAGCAGCAGCGAGAAACCCCAGGCGTTGGCCTGGGGGCAGACGGCTCCTGCCGTAGCCTCATATTCTATCGCAAAAACGGCTTTGTGGGCAGTGATGAAGCGCCGCAGCGGTGCGCATTCGCCATAAGTGAAGCACTCTTCGCTGACGGCGAAATCGAAAACCCCCACGAGGTCGGGAATTTGGGGTAGATCGTTTTTCAGCCCCACAGCCAGTCCCCGGCGATGTGCCTCGGCAGCCAGCCAGCGGTTATAGCGCAACTGGTCGGCAGCCGTGAGCGGGAAGCCGGTGTCTTCCAGGTAGTTTTGCACATTGTCGGGGTCTACAGCATCGCACCCTTTCTTCACTGCCAGATCGAGGCGGGCGCGCATCACAGGGGCCAGGGCTTCCACCCGACGGATATTGAGGTAGTATTCGCCTTCCCAATCTTCCAGGGCTTTGCCGATGAGGCCGTGGGGGAAAGCCCCCGTATCGGGGCGCCAGTTTTCGTAAGTGCCGGCGCTGAAATAGCAAATGACTTTGCGCCCCATGCGATGCAGCGCGGCGATGGTGGCCGCGGGGGTGTCGAACAGATCGACGTCGTACACCTGGGCGTTGTAGTGCGTGTCGATGTTGCCGCTGTTGAGCTGAATTTGCCAGGTGGTGCCGGGGCGCGGGTGCCACCAGGCCGGCGAGGTAGGGGAAGGCGTGGCTATGCCCGTCGGCGTTGGCTTCGGCGTGGCCGTGGGGGAGGGCGCGGGCAGCGCCAGGGTGGGGCTGGCCGTCGCCGTGGGGGAAGGTGGTGCCGCAGTTGTTGGCGAAGGCGGCACGGACACAGCCCCCACGGTCTGCCGGCAAGCCGCCAGCAGCGTCACGAAAATGAGAAGTGAAGCCATCGTGCCGAAACGCATAGGGCTATTCTACCAGAGGCAGGCGGCGCGGTTTTAAGGTAAAATGGAAGGG
>CAYYRG010000126.1:0-3602 GCA_964474015.1 uncultured Anaerolineaceae bacterium
TGGGTCAGGGAAGGGCCAGGCCGGTGGTGGCGTCGTAGGGCACGCGGGCGATGGGTGGGTTGTCTTCCGATTCGGGGGCCAGCAGCCCCTGGACAGCCAGTTGCTCGTGCTGGTACCAGCGGATGGGCACCAGCAGGCCGTTGGCTTCGAGGGGGGCGGTTTGGCGCAGGGCTTCCCAGCGGGGCAGCAGGCTTTCGGGCAGCACTTCTACGCCGTCGAACAGGCGGTTGAATTGTTCGGCCAGGGCAGGGTGGCCGCGGAAGGGCAGCAAGTCGCCGAGGAAGTTGTGCCGAAATTCGTCGGCGCTTTGGGTGTAGGTTTTTTCCCAGGCGGTGAGCACTTCACCCTGATACACGGCGTCCAGCCAGGGCTGGATGGCGGCTTCATCGATGACCAGGCCGTTGGGGGCGGGGCGCAGCGCCTCGGCGAGCACTTCGAGGGTGCGTTCCACCTGGGCGGCAGGGTGGTACACGCGGCGGGTACCGTCGTCGATTTCCTGGAAGACGAACACGTCGGCAGGGGGGCGTTTGCCCAGGCGGTTGATGCGCCCGAAGCGCTGGAGCAGGGCTTCGAGGGGGGCGGGGTCGCTGAAGAGGGTGTCTAAGTCGAGGTTGAGGCTGACTTCGACCACCTGGGTGGCGACGACCAGTAAGGGACGGCGCTCGGCGGGGTGCAGGCCGGCGGCTGCCAGAATGCGCCGTTCTTTTTTCAGGCGGTCTTGGCCGGTGAAGCGGCTGTGGAGCAGGTGGGTTTCGATGCCGCGCCCGGTAGCCCACGGGTGGAGAGCGGCCCATATTGCCTGGGCTTTGCGCACGGTGTTGACCACCACGAGTACCTGTTGCCCGGCAGCGATGGCCTGGCGGATGCGGTGCAGGTTTTCGGGGGCGTCGAGAGCGCCTTCCAGCAGGTGCAGGCGGTGGCGGCGGAAGCGGCGGTAGGTGGCTGCGTCGGCGTGGATGATCCTGTCGCTGGCCAGCAGGTTTTGCAGGCGCTCGCGGATGGGGCGGGGGAAGGTGGCCGACATGAGGAGGAAGCGGGCGTCGTAGCCGGCGGCCAGGTAGCCGATGGTTTCCAGAATCATGGCCAGGCGGCTGGGCTGGTAGGCGTGGATTTCGTCGAAGACGAAGGCGGCTTCGGCGAAGTCGGCCAGCAGGGCTTCGTAGCCTTTGAGTTGGAAGGCGGCTTTGAGCATCTGGTAGGGGCTGAAGACCCGCACGGGGTAGTAGGCCAAGCCGGCTTTGTTGCGCAGGGCGCGGGCCACGGTTTCGGCAGCCTTGGGGTGGTAGGCCTGTGCCATCAGGAAGCGGTAGAGGGCTAAGGTGCTGCGCCCGTGCAGCAGCCCCACCTGTTCCTGGCCGAAAAGGGCGGTCAGGCGGTCGTACATGGCGTTCATGCTGGCCTGGTAGGGCAGGGTGTAGAACAGGCGCGGCGGGCGCTGGCGGGCTGCCCAGAGCAGGGCGGCCTCGGTTTTGCCGCTGCCGGTGGGGGCGACGAGCAGGGCGTGGCCGTCGGTGCGGGCGGCCTGTTGCTGGTGGGGGTAGAGGGCGTGCGGCGGGATGTGGGCGGCCTGAAGCAGGGCGGCGGCATCCCATTGGGGGGATGGCGGCGGGCCAACGGCTGCTGAGCCGAGGTGGTCGCTTTGCACCAGGAAGCCCCGCAGCAGCACGCCCGGCCGGGCTTGCAGGGTGGCCGTCAGCGGTTCGGCGGCGTCATAGAGACGGTCTTCCCACGTCTCCAGCCAGGTGGCAGCGCGGCGCAGTTCTTCTCGGATGACGGCAGGGGTCAGGGTGGTTTGCGCGCTTTCCCACGGCAGCAAGGGGGGCAGCGCCACGCCCAGCGCCGACCAGGCCAGCGTTTGCCACCATTGGGGAAGGGCGGCGGCCAGCGCGGTGTGCAGGCGGTGGATTTCGTCGGGGTCGAGGTCGCGCACCATGTCGACCAGGGCGTCGTCTTCGGGGTCGGGTTCCCACAGGTAGTCGCCGGTAATTTCGGGCAGGTCTTTGTGGTGGGTGGCGACGGCGGCGGCCAGGAGGGCGTGCGCTTCCTCGGGCAGGCCGCCCGCCACCCAGGGGATGAAGGCCAGGGAGAGCACTTCGTGGCGGTAGGGCCAGCGGCGGGCCTGGCCGTGCAGCACGGCCTGGAAGCCGCGGGCTGCTTTGCCGAGGTCATGCGCCACGGCAGCGCGGGCGAGGACGTCCCACAGCCGGGGGAAGCCCAGGCGTTGAGGCAGGGTGGGGCGCAGGGCGGCAGCATCGCGCACGCGGGCAAGCACGGCGAAGGTGTGTTCCAGCAGGGTTTGGCCCTGGGGGTGGGTGGTGGTGGGGCTTTTGGCGAGAAGCATAGGCAACGGGTCAGTGGGGGGGCGAGGCCGCGGAGGGGGCGGGCCAGGTGAGGAAGGCAAGGCCCAGCGGGTCGCCGTGGATGGTGGGTTCGGTGGGGTCGGCCCACAGTTCGGGCGCGGGTTCGCCGGGCCAGCGGAGGAAGTCGCGGCTGTGAACCCGTCGATGGAGCACGACGTAGCGCGCGAAAGTGGGGAAACGCCGCCGCGTATAGTCCAGCCAGGCGGGCATGAGGACGCTGTGGCCGGCGGCGGTGCGCTTCGCATAGTCATAAGGCAGCAGGGTGTGCTCCAGGTAGGCGTGTTCCACGGGCTGGAGGTCGACGATTTCCACGCGGCGGTAGGTGAACAGGTCCTGGGAGCGCCCCAACACGACGGGGTAGTGGGGGCGGCGGAAGGCTTCCAGCCAATCGGGGCGGTTGAGGTAGAGCACCATCCGGGGGAAGAAGAGCAGTTCCCGTTTGAGGGGGTTGGGTTTGCCTTCCAGCACTTTGGGGAAGGTTTTGTCGGAGGGCATCTTCCCCCTGGCGGCTTTGAGGAAGTAGGTGGTTTCGATGTCGGTCTGTTTGGCGCGGTAGGTGAAGCGCACGGCAAAGCGCACGCCCTGGGGGTTGAACCAGTGCCCCAACGCGCTGGCGATGTGGCCATAGAGGGTGGCGGGCGGGGGCATGTCGTAGGTGGGCTGCACCCCGATCATGAAGTGGGGGTAGCGGAAGGAGGTGGTGAGCCCTTCGGCGGTGATTTTGAGTGCGCGCATAGGGACCTCGGGGGGCGAGCGGGTCAGCGAGTCAGCGGAGCCATTCGGGGTGGTCTTCCAGGTCGCGGGCGAGGGTTTCCAGGGCTTCCCGCGGGTGTGAGAGGTAGACGCGAGTGTTCCAGGTTTCCAGCGCGCCGCCTTCGCCAAAGGCATCTTCCAGTTTGCTGCGTTCGGCATCCAGGAAGCCGCGCGTCCAGCCGATGTAGAGGTCGGAGAGGATGTCGTCGCCATAGACGCGCAGGGTTTCGGCCAGGGCGGGGAGGTTGAGGGTGGGGCGCCCCTGACTGTCGGCGCCAAAGATGTGGCCGAAGAGGTGGTTGCCGCCGCGGGTGACGGCTGCGAAGAGGATGTCGGGGGTCACGTCGGTGTAGTGGAGGGTCTGTTTGGCCCCGCCGTGGAGGTGGGCCAGCCCTTCGAGCAGGGCGCGGATGCGCTGGATGCGTTCTCCGGCGGGCAGGCGGTAGGCTTTTTCGTTTTCCAGGTGCTCCAGGCCTTTTTCTTGGGCTT
>CAYYRG010000126.1:3702-4795 GCA_964474015.1 uncultured Anaerolineaceae bacterium
AGCAGTAAGCCGGTGATGAAGGACATGGGAGTACCTCCTTAGAGATGGTGAAGGGGTCAGCGGGTGAGCGGGTCGGCGAATCAGCGGGTCAGCGGGGCGGCGAGTCGGCGGCCTCGTCTTCGGGGAGCGCGACTTCGGCGGCGTGTTCTTGCAGCCAGCCTTTGGCGTAGAGTTGCTCGAAGAGGCGGATGAGCACCAGGTCGCGCCCCAGTTTCCAGTCGGGGTAGGGTTCGCCTTCGGTTTCTTCGAACACGGCCAGGAAGCGGTCGAGGGTGATGAGGGGCGGGCGGCCGCGCTGGACTTCGGCGTGGGAGGCTTTGATGAGCGCCATCCGCAGGTGGCTGTAACGCTGGGCGGTGAGGAAGGTGCGGAAGAAGCGGCGGTCGTTTTGGGTGACGATGTAGTCGGCCAGGGCGTCGCCCAGTTCTCGGATGTGTTGGATGCGTTCGGTGTTCATGAGCATAACCTTTCGTAGGAAGAGGGCGGTCAGTTGCCACGAGAGGGCTGCGGCTTCGTGGAAGGTGTCGTAGGCCGCGGTGGGGTCGTCTTTGCCCCAGGGGTGGTAGCGGCGGCGCAGCAGGTAGCGGCGGATGAAGGCCGGGGCGTCTTGAGGCAGGGCGAAGAGGTCTTCGTAGAGGCGGTTGTAGCGGGGCGGGGGGGCTTCGGTTTGCCCGCGTTTGGCTTTGGTGATCTGCCAGGCGCGGGCCACCAGGTGTTGCCAGGCGAACTTGTATTTGGGGTTGTTGACGACGTTTTGGAGGAAGTCGGTGACTTCCAGCGGCAGGGGGAAGATATCCAGTTCGGCCCCCTGGCCGCTGTTGGTGAAGTAGTAGCCGGTAACGGTGGGAGCGGCGTGGCGGTGGGTTTGTTTCTGGCGGCGTTCCTCCAGGGCGGCGAGGAGAATTTGCATGAGCAAGGTTTTGGGTTTTCTCCGCGAGGTTTCGGGAAGTTTGCGTTCGCCGGCGTTTTGGGCTGTTTCGATGTGTTGGCGGTTGATTCCCAGGAAAGTGCTGGCGAAGTGAAGCAGGATGGCGGGGTCGTCGCTGTGGACGGCGAGCAAGCGTCCGCCGACTTTGGCGCAGCCGAGGGGCAG
>CAYYRG010000127.1:0-4787 GCA_964474015.1 uncultured Anaerolineaceae bacterium
TTTGTTGTCTCTGGTGCTATAATGAGCCTGCTTGTTCATCTTTTGCATTCGGGAGACCCCCATGCCTGAAATGATGAAAGCGGTAATCAAAGCCCAGCCCGGCCCCGGGCTGACCCTTACCGAGCGCCCCATCCCCACCATCGGGCCGCACGACGTCCTCGTCAAAGTCAAGGCCGCCTCGATCTGCGGCACCGATTTGCACATCTACCACTGGGACCCGTGGGCTGCCGACCGTATCCACCCGCCGGTGATCACCGGCCATGAAGTCTGCGGCGAAATCGTGGAAACCGGCAGCGACGTCAGCCACGTCAAAGTTGGCGACTTCGTCTCGTTGGAATCCCACGTGGTCTGCGGGCACTGCCGCTTCTGCCTCACTGGCAACGGCCACCTGTGCGAGAACACCCGCCTCATCGGCGTAGACCGCGACGGCGGCTTTGCCGAATACATCGCCATCCCGGCGCAGAATGCCTGGCCCAACCCGCCCGACCTGCCGCTGGAAATCGCCGTGCTGATGGAAAACTTCGGCAACGCGGTGCACACGGCCTTTGCTGCCGACGCGCGCGCCAAGAAGGTGCTCGTCACCGGTTGCGGGCCGGTAGGGCTGATGACCATCGCTGTGGTCAAGGCCATTGGGGCCAGCGCCGTGTTTGCCACCGACATCAGCGACTATCGCCTGGATTTCGCCCGCCGTATGGGCGCAGATTACACCTTCAACGCCCGGGATCAAAGGGTGGTGGAAGCCATCATGGATCTCACCCACGGCGAGGGCGTCGATGTCTGGCTGGAAATGTCGGGGGCGGAAAGTGCCATCGACCAGGGCTTCAAGGCGCTCAAACCCGGCGGTGAGGTGGCCGTGCTCGGCGTGGCCGGGCGCCCCATCCACCTGGATTGGGACCACCACATCGTCTTCAAAGGCGTGAAACTGCACGGCATCACTGGCCGCCGCCTGTGGGAAACCTGGTATCAGGCGCGCGGGCTGGTGTTTTCCGGCGCGGTAGACCTGAGCCAGATGGTGACCCACCGCTACCGCCTGGAAGACTTCGAGCAGGCCTTCGCCACCATGGAATCTGGCCAATCGGGCAAGGTGATGCTGCTGCCATGAGATGGTTCGAGCGCCTGGCGGCACTGGGGATGGTCGTCGGCCTGCTGGTGGGCTGTGTGCCTCCCCCGGCCACCGCGCTGCCTGCGGCCACGGCCTCACCCACGGCGACAGCCACGCCCACGGCCACGCCGGTGTGGTTCCCGCCCACAGCCACCCCGACGCCCCTGCCGCCCACGCCCATCCCCACGCCGACGCCTGCCCTGGCCGCGGGGGCAGGCGCGCCTTTGCTTTCGGCCCCGTTCAGCAGCGGCGCGGGTTGGTTTTCCCCTACGGGCTATGCAGGCCGCTTTGGGGTCGCCGAAGGTGTGCTTTCCCTGAGCACCACGCATCCCCGCGCGGCCATGCTTGTGCTGGCGCGCGACCTGCAGGCGTTCAACCTCTACCTCTCGGTCATCGCCGAACCACAGGTGTGCCGCGGCGATGATGCTTATGGCGTGGTTGTGCGGGCCTCCGCCAGCGGCGGGCGTTACTATCGCCTTGGGCTGACTTGCAACGGCGAGGCTTTCATCGAAGCCGTCGAGGGCGGCCTGCCCGTGCCGCGGGTCACGCCGGAACCTGGCGGTGTGCCGGCTGGAGCGCCGGTGCAGGCTACCCTGAGCGTGCGGGCCGCAGGCCAAACGCTCGATTTCGCCGTCAACGGGCAGGTGCTTTTCACCGTGCGGGATGACCTTCCCCCTTATGGCCGTGAACACATTGGCTTCTTTGCCCGCGCCGCCAGCACGGAAGGTATGATCGTCACCTTCCGCGACCTGACCGTGCGCCCCGTGCTGCCGCCGCCATAGGCTGTGGTATCATCACCGCATGTTGTGCACCGGTATCGATGTCGTTGAAATTCCCCGCTTCGAGCAGGCGTTGGCCCGCCACGGCGAGCGCCTGCTGAAGCGGCTGTTCACCCCGCAGGAACGCGCCCAATGCCAGGGGCGCGGGGCTTCGCTGGCCGCGCGCTTTGCCGCTAAAGAAGCCGCGGCCAAAGCCCTTGGCACCGGCATTGGGGCTGTGCGCTGGGTAGATATTGAGATCCTTACCGATACGCGTGGCGCGCCTCGCCTGCACCTGCATGGGGAAGCCCAACGGCAGGCTGAGGGGCTGGGCGTGGCGTCGTGGGCGGTCAGCCTGAGCCACTCGCGCGGCTGCGCGGTGGCGGTGGTGGTGGGCATATGACCGTTGAAGGCCGGGCGCCTTGGGGTTACAATAGAGCCATGCAAACATACCGCTGGACAGGAATGCTGTGATGGCACACAAACGCTGGCCGTGGGAAGTCCAGGGCGTGGTGGTTGCTCGAAAAGAAGCCCAGGCGCGCCGCGGCCATCAGGCCAATCGATGGTTAACGATTTTCCTGCCGCTGTTGGTGGCGGGGGGGCTGCTCGCGGCGGTGGCCGTATGGGCCGTTGTAGGGGCAGGCCCAGCCACAGTAAACCGGGCTGCCGATGTGGTCATCATCGGGATGGCGCTCATTTGCATGGCAGCAGCCCTGCCGCTTTTGGTGTTGCTGGTGGGGCTGGTAGTGCTTACCGCGCGCGCCCGGCGACGCCTTCCTGAGGTGGCTGTGTGGACCCTGCAAACCCTGGGGACGGTACGCCAAACCCTCGTCCAGGTCAGCGACCGTACAGCCGCGCCTTTCATCCGCTGGCAGGCGACGCGGGCAGCCTGGCAGGCCGGATGGCGCGCTTTACACAAAGGAGGCCGTGGATGAACTCGCCGACACCGATGAAGACCGCAGAAACAACCCTGCCTGCAGCGCAGGAAACGCAGCAAGGCAAAGTGATTCTGCTCGGCGCATTGGTAGGGGCAATGGCCGGGGCAGCGTTGGCCTATGTTTACAGCCGTCAAGGTGAGGGACGCAAAATGCGCCTCTCGCCTGCCCGTGCCTTCAAGGCAGGCATGCTGCTGCTGGGTACGGCGCGCCAACTGGCCGCGCTGTTAGAAGAGGTGGAAGAGGAAGTGTAGTCCGTAGCCAGGGGGGCGCCAACGTGGTTTAACCCCCGCTCTGCAGCACGCCGCGCACGATAATGCGTTTGTTGTCGACCATGTAAGGGTAGCAGGAAACCAGCGTTACGGTCGGGCGCTGGGTGGGGGCCAGCCACTGGATGTCGGTGGGTTCCACGATGTGTTTTTCGGTGACAATGTAGGTGTATGCCTTGTCGCGAGCGTAAACGATGATGGCATCCCCTGGTTTGAGGCGGTTGAGGTCGCGAAACACCTCGCCGTAAATATCGTTGTGGCCGGAAAGCACCATGTTGCCGCGCTGGCCGGGGTTGGCGCTGCCGATGTGGTGCCCCACCCCTTTCTTGAGCTGTTCCCAGCCGTCACCTTCGACGACTGGCGCGTCTACACCCAACGCCGGAATGCGGATGCGCACGGGCTGCGCTGGGCCAGGGGTAGGCAGGGGGATGGCAGCCAGTGATTGCACCAGCGGACGCAAGTGTTCCGGAATCTCGGCCTCGTTGAACTGTGCGCCCCCAGGGGCCGTAGGAGGGGTGTGCCCGGCCGGAAGTACAACGGCCATGACCAACGGCGTGGGTGTCAGCGTGGGTTGTTGCAAGGCTCCGGCGACTTCGCGGTTGAGCTGCTGTACCACGTTGACGCCGTTGAGAAGCACCAACATCAGCCCGATGACCGCCAGCACTTCCACGCCCAGCAAAACCCGGTCCAGCCAGCGTTGGCGCGGGGGCACGGCAGCGGCGCTCTCGCTTTCTTCCGCCGAGACAGCCGCCGAGCGCAGGTTTTCCAGAGCCGCGTCGTCGTCGGGCGCGAGCACCACCGCGCGCCCGCTCCGCCGAAAGCGCTCTAACCGGCTTTGGCGTTCGGCGCGGCGCTTTTCGAGCAACAGACGTTGTAGTTCTTCAACCGAGAGGTCTTCGGGGCAACGGCGACAAGCCATGGGAAGATTATACCGCAGCCAGGTTAAAGCAGAATCGGGGCACCGCCTGGTTCCCCCTGGTGCCGCCGATTCCGCCATCGCAGGTCCCCTGCTTCCTGCAGCTGGTACGCTTGGTTGTGATTGTTACGCCCATAGTGTAACGAATGCCCTTTGCCAAAAGTTTGCCATTTGGGCCGTTTCGGCGGCAAGAATGTAAAAAGTTCGTTAATATTGCTTTAACGAGAGCATGAGGAAAGCGTGAAACAGGCAGGCCAACGGATTTTGAAAAGGACGCATTTCGTTGACGTCTGATTTTGGGCGTGATAAAATTGCGCCTGCATGGGCGCGTAGCGCAACGGTAGAGCAGTGGCCTTTTAAGCCATTGGTTGCAGGTTCGAATCCTGTCGCGCCCACCAGAAACGCCCCCAACCGGGGGCGTTTTTGCTTTGGCTATGTACTTTGAGGGCGGTTCAGGGCGCAAAGGCCGGGATTTCTTCCTGTTCGCCCTCGGCGGTGGTCACTACATAGCACGGCAGCCACGCGATGCCAAACAGTTCCACTGCGACGTCTTTCTTGTAAGGCCGCACCGGAATTTCTTCCACTTCCTCCACGATGTCCGCCCACTTGCGGCGCACGTCTTCCAGGGCTTCCGCTTTTTCTTTCTCCAGGTCGGCAATTTGCTGCTTGTAGTCCGCAATGGCGGCCTCGGATTCCTCGATGTCGGCCTTGGCCTGTTCGGTCAGGCGGTGCTTGGTCAGCGAGGTGCTCAACCGCCGACGCCGCCCCATGAACAGGCTGAGGACGTTTTCGGCGTGGGTGCCGAGT
>CAYYRG010000128.1:0-4765 GCA_964474015.1 uncultured Anaerolineaceae bacterium
CGCGGCGATGGGGGCTTTTCGTTTTGGCACGGAACTTGCTACCTTGTGCTATACTTCTCGCAGAGTGCAGGGAGTCCGTATGCCTTACCTTCAGTTTGCCCCCGCTTTTACCCAGACACAACGCCATTTACCCAACGCCGTGTTGGCGCAGACGATGCAGTTTCTCGTGCAGCCGTTGGCCGAACTGGCGGAGTCGTTGCGTGCTGAAGTGGCGGCAAACCCGGCGTTGGAAATTGTGGAGGATGGCGTGCGCCGCTGTTTGCGCTGTCATACGCCCCTGGTGGCCGGGCAATGCCCCCGTTGCAGCCGTCCGGCAGCAGCCGACCCGGCGGAGCCGATTGTGTTTGTTTCGCCGCCTGAAGACCATGCTGCCCCGCTGCCGTGGCGTGATGAAGACGCCCCTGACCCCGAAGAGGTCGCGCTGGCTCAAACGGTGGATTTGCCCACCTACGTGGCTCGCCAGATTTCCCCTGACTTGCCCGATCCCGCCGACCGCCGCATTGCGGCTTTCCTGCTTGCCAATTTGAACGAAGACGGCTTGCTCGATATGGGGGTGACGCAGGCGGCGTATGCATTGCGGGTGGCGCCGGCGCGGGTAGAAGCCGTCCTGGCGGTGATAGAAGCCGCTGATCCGGTGGGTGTAGGCGCGCCTTCACCACGAGAGGCTTTGCTGGCTCAGGCGCGCAGTCTGGCGGCTGAAGGCGAAGCGGTGCCCTCCGCGGTCTTTGCCGTGTTGGAACACCCCCACGGGTTGGCAACCTGGGCCGGCGAGGGGGGGGAGGCATTGGCTGCGTTGTTGGGACTGGAAACCGAAGCGGTGGCCGAGGCAATGGGCTATATTGTGCAACATCTCAATCCCTACCCGGCGCGCACGGCGTGGGGTGATCGCCGAATGGGTATGACCCCACCGCCGCCCCCTACGGCCATGCCCGATGTCATCATTTCTTTTCACAACCAGGATCCCCGCGGCCCCCTGGTGGTTGAGGTGCTGGCCCCTTTGCAAGGGCTTTTGCGGGTCAATCCGCTCTTTCGTGAAACGGCGCGCCGTATGGGCGCAGCGGGGGAGGCGTTGCGCGAACAGGTAGAGCGGGCGGCGCTGGTCGTCAAAAGTCTGCGCCAGCGGGAAAACACCATGCTGCGGCTGATGCGCTTGCTGACCCGGGAGCAACGCGCATTTATTGTCCATGGTGATGAGCATCTCAAGCCCATGACCCGCGCCCGCATGGCCGAGCGGTTGGGCGTGAGCGAATCGACCATGTCGCGCGCCGTGGCCGGGAAACTGGTACAATTGCCCAGCGGCAAAGTGATTCCCCTGGCTCGCTTTTTCGACACCAGCCTGCCGGTTCGGGCTGCACTGCGGCGGCTGGTGGCTTCGGAAAGCCGTCCCCAAAGCGATGCTGAACTGGCTCGGCGGTTGAAGGCGCTGGGCTTTCCCGTCGCGCGCCGCACCGTGGCAAAATATCGCGCCATGGAACACATCCCGCCGGCTTACCAGCGGCGGGCGGAAGGGCAAGGTGCTGCATGGTGATGCGTTTGCTCTCCCCTGCCTCCAACGTCCCTCCGGCTTTGACCGCTTTGCTGGAGCACTTGGGGGAACCTGCAATTTTGGTGACCGGCCGCGACCGTTGTGTCGTCGCGGGCAACCTTGAGGCCAGTCGCCAAAGCGGCTATGCGCGCGAGGGATTGCGCCGCCTGGGGTGGGAGCAACTTTTCCCTGAAATTTCCTGGGAAATGTTGATTGAACTGGAAGGGCGGGAAATCGTCACTTTTTTGCAGCGGCGCGATGGCAGCAGTCGGCAGGTGAGCTGCGAGGCCACGCGTTTGGGCGAGAAGGGGGAACTTTGGTTGGTGACTTTTGCCCCACCACCCCGCCCTGGTGAGAAAACCGAACCTAAGGAAAGCGTGCTTGAGCGGATCATCCGCCAGAGCGTGGAAGGGCTGGAAGCCGAAAACCCCAGTGCCATGCTGGAACGGCTTTTGATGGAGATCATTCGGATTGTGGGGGCGTCGTGGGGTGCTTTGTATCTTCTGGAGACACCGGCTTACCGCTTGCGCAGCAAAGTGGGGGCCGCCCCTGACCTGCCGCTGATTTTGCCTTTGCAAGATAGCGAACATTTCAAGACGCCCCATCGCTTTTCGCCGGCCGACGTGGCCAAAACCGCGCTCCATGCCGTCGTGCGCACGGCAGAAGCACCGTATATCGTGGCTGCCCCGCTGGGTGAAGGGCAGGCTTTGGAAGGCTTCGTGGTGTTTGGGTACGTGCAACAGCCACCAGCGGAGATGTTGCCCAGGGCGGCCATTCTGGCGCGCGGGCTGCGCCAGGTGATGCTGTGCCGTTTGCATGGCCGCCGGGCGCAGGAAGAAGAACTGCGAGCGCGGCAGGTCTTGGGGTTGACCCGTGTGCTGTTGCAACATGCCTATGAGGGGGTTTTGATCTTTGACGAAAATCTGCGTCTGCGCGTGTTGAGCCATGCAGCAGAAGCCCTTTTGGGGTATGAGCAGCAGGAGAGTATGGGGGCAGCCTTTACGGATTTGCTGGTCGGTGAGGTTACACTGGAAACTGCCGCCCGCCATGCCCTGGCCTTGAACCAGCCGCAAGCCGTGGGGGCTCATCTGTTGCGGCGCGATGGCTCTGAGTTCCCGGTGGAAGTCCGCCTGGTGCCGTGCGTGCCCGATGGTGACGACCGCCCACAGGGGCTGGTCGTGTTGTTGCAGGACCTGAGCACTGAAGAACGCTATCGCCTGCAGACGCAGCGGTTGATGTGGCGAGCGATGTTAGGTGACGTGCTGGCCAGTTTTGCCCACGAAGTGCGAGACCCGCTCAATAGCATCAGCACCGGATTGGAATGGCTGGCGTTTTCTCTGCCCGAAGAAGCCCCTGAGCATCAAACAGTCGCGGCTTTGCAGCAAGATGTCGAGCGTTTGAACCACCTGGTGAAGCATTTGCTGGAATACAGCCGCACCCGTACTTTGCACCTCAAACCGTTGGATGTGGGGGTGTTAATCGAGGGCATCTTGCGCCGTTGGGAGCGGCGGTTCAAACGCTATCACATCGAGACCACTTTTTACGTTGCCGAAGATGTGCCTCAGGCACTGGGCGATCGGCTTTCCTTGGAGCAGGTTTTCGTCAATTTGCTCGACAATGCGATCAAGGCCGTGAAAGAGCAGTCAGGGGAACGCTTTGTAGGCATCAAAGTCAGCCGCACCACTTCGGAAAATGGTGTTGAGTGGGTCGAAGTTGCTGTCACTGACAACGGTCCAGGATTCTCTGATGAAGTTGCCCGGCATATTTTTGAACCTTTCTATACCACCCGTAAAGATGGCTTTGGGTTGGGACTTTCCATCACCAAACAACTCGTCACGGCGCACCGCGGCAGCATTGAAGCATTCAGCTATCCGGGTGGGGGGACGGTGTTTCGCGTGCGCTTGCGCGCAGTAGAAAAGGGTTGATCATGGCTTACAACGTCCTCATCGTGGAAGACGAAATTCACGCACGGCAATACATCGCGGCCTTCCTGCAGCAGCAGGGCTACGAGGTCACCGAGGCGGCCACTTATGCCGAGGCCCTGCAGGCGTTGCAGCGCGGTCAGGGCGATATTGTGTTGCTGGATATTCAACTGCCCGACGCCTATGGCCTCACGCTCCTGGACGAGATTGCCGATTGGCCTAACCGCCCCCCGGTGATTGTGATTACCGGCTATGGCAGCATCGAAACTGCCGTGGAGGCCATGCGCGGCGGGGCTTATGATTTCCTTCAGAAACCCATCAAGTTCAAGCGGTTGTTGCAGTCGCTCAAACGCCTGGAAGAAATCGTGGCCATGCGGCGGGAACTGGCCCTCTGGCGACAGCAGCAAGCCACGAATTTTGTGGCTGGCAACAGCCCGGCGATGCGAACGTTGCTGGCCCAGGCCCAGCGAGCCGCGGAAGTTTCGGCCACCGTGCTCATCACGGGGGAAACAGGCACCGGCAAGGAAGTGCTGGCGCGTTACATCCATGAAAGTGGGCCGCGAGCCGATAAACCTTTCGTCCCCATCAATTGCGCGGCCGTACCCGACACCATGCTGGAGTCGGAACTGTTCGGCTACGAGGCCGGCGCTTTTACTGGCGCAACCCGCCGTAAGCCCGGCTTGATGGAAGTCGCCGACGGCGGCGTGTTGTTTCTCGACGAGATTGCTTCCTTGCCGCTGGATATGCAGGCTAAATTGTTGCGCGCTCTGGAAGAGCGCGTCATCCGCCGTATGGGCGGCACGAAGTGGATTCCGGTGGATGTGCAGGTGCTGGCGGCTTCCAATCGCGATTTGCAAGAGATGATCGCCGCAGGTAAATTCCGCGAAGATCTTTATTACCGCCTCAAAGTGCTGGAATTACGCCTGCCGCCGCTGCGAGAACGCCGGGAGGACATTCCGGCGTTGGTCGGATTTTTCGTGCGCCAACTTGCGCCGCGTATGGGAAAGCAAGTGCGCGACGTCAATCCCCGGGTGTTGCAGGCTTTGGAAGCCTACGATTGGCCCGGCAACATCCGCGAACTGCGCAATGCCATCGAGCGCGCGTTGCTCTTCTGCGACGGTGATACGCTGGAATTGGAGCATTTCCCCCCAGAGATTGTCAGGTGACTCGCGTCAACCTGGCAGGCAGTTGTCAGCCTGTCAGGTTTTTTCTTTTCCCAGTAATTTCAGCCGCTCCCACGGCTTGAGTGTGGGGTCGGCGGCGAGCAGGCCGCGCAGTTCGAAGATGCGGTCGCGCAGGGCGGCGGCGCGCTCGAATT
>CAYYRG010000129.1:0-4761 GCA_964474015.1 uncultured Anaerolineaceae bacterium
CCAGCGCCTTCATGCCCTCGGTGACGATGGCATGCGCCAGCACGGTGGAGGTGGTGGTGCCGTCACCGGCGATGTCGTTGGTCTTGGTGGCCGCCTCTTTGAGCAACTGGGCGCCCATGTTCTCGAAGGGGTCTTCCAGTTCGATTTCTTTGGCTACCGACACGCCGTCGTGGGTGATGGAGGGGGAACCAAACTTGCGGTCCAGCGCCACATTGCGGCCCTTGGGCCCCAGCGTGGTCGCCACCGCGCGAGCGAGGGTATCCACACCCCGTTGGAGTTTCTGTCGGGCTTCATCGCCGAACACAATCTGCTTTGCCGTCATGGTCTCACTCCTTGCTGTGGGATGGTGTGGCGCGCAGCCGCGCCCAGATGGCTTACATAGAAATTAGCACTCCGCAAAATAGAGTGCTAATTTGCGCTTTTATCTTACCCGCCTTGAAAGGGGAAGTCAACCCCGCGCGAGCGGTTTCTAACAAAACTCTGATAAAGGCGCGCTGCCTGCGCCTGCCGGCGCGCAGCCCCCCGTTTCGAAAAAAAGCGCCCCGCTATGCCAGAAAATGCCGCAAAGCCGTGTAGCGCACGCGCGCTTTCTCGTTCCGCACCGCCAGGGCAATGGCCCGTTTTTGCCCCACCAGCACGCACAACTGCTGCGCACGGGTCACGGCGGTATACAACAAATTGCGCTGCAACATCATGTAGTGCTGCGTCACCAGCGGCACCACCACCGCCGGAAACTCTGCCCCCTGCGCCTTATGTACCGAAATGGCATAGGCCAGCACCAGCTGATCGGCCTCGCTCCAGTCATAAGCCACCCGATGCCCCCCAAAATCTACCACCAACCGTTGTTGCACCCCATCGATGGCAACCACCTCCCCCAGATCGCCGTTGAAAACATCGTAGTCGTAGTTGTTGCGAGTTTGCATCACCCAATCGCCTACCCGAAAGACCTGCCCCAGCAGCATCCGCTCGGCCTTGCCTGCTGCGGGCGGGTTGAGGGCAGCCTGCAAACGGGCATTCAACGCATGCACCCCCGCCGGGCCGCGGTACATCGGCGCGATGACCTGAACTTCCCGCGGGGCTCGCAGGCCAAACCGCCGCGGGATGCGCTCGGTCACCACTTCCACCACCCAGTCAGCGGCTTCCTGGGCATCGCGCGCCGGGAAGAGGAAAAAGTCGCGCGCGTCTTTCGGGAAAAGAGGCATCTCGCCCCGGTTGATGCGGTGCGCGTTGGTGATAATCAACGACCCTGCTGCCTGCCGGAAGATGGTTTCCAGCCGGGTGGCAGGCACAAGCGGATGTGCGATGATTTCTCGCAGCACATCGCCTGCACCCACCGAGGGCAACTGGTCCACATCGCCCACCAGCAGCAAATGCGTGCCGGGGGCAAGCGCACCCAAAAGGTGATACGCCAGCACGGTATCCAGCATCGAAGCCTCGTCCACCACCAGGAAGGCCACCGGCAGCGGCGCGTTGGGGGCATATTTGAACCCCTCGCCGGGCTTGTAGCCCAGCAGGCGGTGGATGGTGGATGCCTCGCGTCCGGTGGCTTCGGCCAACCGCTGGGCAGCGCGACCGGTAGGAGCCGCCAAAGCATAGGGCACGTGCCACGCCTCCAGCACGCCAATCAGGGCGCGCACGGTGGTGGTCTTGCCGGTGCCGGGGCCGCCGGTGAGCACGCTGACCGGCGAAGCCAGCGCCGTTTGTACCGCGTGCGCCTGCTGGGCCGTCAGGTCGGCGGGCAAAGGCGGCTGGGCGCGCCGCGGCAGACGGCTGGGGGCTTCCAGCAATGCCCGCAGGCGCTCGGCAATGCCGGTTTCCGCCGTGTGGAACGCAGGCAGATACACCGCCGGCGTCAGATAAGCCGCTTCTGCCTCGGCCACACCGCTCTTGCCAGTCAGCCGCACACGCGGCAGCGGGACGGCTTCCACCACCACCCGGCCCGCGGCCTCCAACGCCGTCAGCGCGGCTTCCAGCGCCTCCACCGGCTGGCCGAGGAGTTCCGCCGCCTGGGCCAGCAAAGCCTCGCGAGGCAAAAACGTGTGCCCCTCTTCGGCGGCTTTGTTGAGGGCATACACCAGCCCGGCCTGCAAGCGCGAGGGGTGGTCTTCCGGCAGCCCCAGGGCGCGCGCCACCTTGTCGGCGGTTTTGAAACCCACCCCGTGAATGTCGGCGGCCAGGCGATAGGGATCATTTCGCACGATTTCCAGGGCTTCGTCGCCGTAGGCTTTGTAAATTTTGACAGCCAGGCCGGTGGTGATGCCGTGCTCGTGCAAAAAGAGCATGATGTGGCGAATGTGTTTTTGGGCTTCCCAGGCTTCCCGCAGGCGGGTGGTGCGCTTGGGGCCAATGCCGGGGACTTCCCGCAAGCGATGCGGCTCGTGGTCGAGGATCTCAAGCGTATGGACGCCAAAAACCCCCACAATGCGCTCGGCCAGCCCCGGCCCAATGCCTTTCACCAACCCCGAGCCCAGGTAGCGGCGGATGCCTTCGGCAGTGGCGGGCAGGGTTTGGCGGCAGGTTTCGGCGAGGAATTGCCGCCCGTAGCGGCTGTGGGTTTTCCACTGGCCGGTCAGTTCCAGATGCTCCCCCGGGGAGACTTCGGGCAAATTGCCCACTACCGTCACCAGGCCATCGCGCCCCACGCCGCCAATGGGGCGCGATGGCTTGAGCCGCAGCACGGTATAGCCGTTCTCGGCGTTGTAGTAAGTGATGCGCTCGACAGTGCCTCGCAGCGTCGGCATGGGGAAACTGCCTCGCTCCTCAGGGGGAGCAGGTCACACCATCCACTTGCCCGCTTGCAGCCCAATCGGCGCCCAAAATGACCACAATGTCGGCGGGGGGATTGGTGCTGGTGCGGTATTGCACCCGGGAAGGCGGCACGGCAAAGCGTTGCTGGAAAAACGCCAAAGTTTTCGGTTTGGCGGTGTATTCCACCAACACGGTATGGGCATAATGCCGGTCGGCGTTACGGGTGATGATGTGGTCGAACCCTTGCGCCTGCAGGAAGGCCGCCGTGCGGCACGCCAGGCCGTTCACCCCTGTGCCGTTTTCGACCAGCAAGCGAGGCGCCTCCCGCAGCGCCTCCGCAGCCGTCACGGTGGGCGTAGGCGGCAGTGCGACCGCGGTGGCTGTGGCAGGGGGGAGGGCAGGAACAGGGGTGGGGGTTGGCGGCGGCGAAAACACCCGGTCGCGGGCGGCCAGCAATTTCCCCTCGTTAGGCACCAGAGCATACACCGGCACGCCGTTTTCCCATTTGGTGGTAGCCGTGGCTTCCCGCTGGTCAATCACCACCCAGCGGACATTCCGCCAGGGCACTTCGGCGGCCAGGCGGGCCAGGTGAAGCGCGTCGCCGACGGAAATGTCGGTACGCAAATTGTCGCTCAACTGGTCAGCCAACGCAGGCGCTTTGAACGCCAGTTCGGCCAGCACGCGCGGGTCTTTGAGGCGCTGGAGCACGCCTTGAAGCACCTGCTGCTGGCGGCGCATCCGGCCAAAATCGCCATCGTGCCCTACCGAGCGGTTGCGGGCATAAGCCAGCGCCAGTTCGCCGTTGAGCACCTGCACACCGGGGTAAAGGGGGTAATCGTACCGCCGCCCATCGGCGGTAAAGACGTCCAGCGCCATCCGCTGGGGAACGTCAATTTTCACCCCATGCATGGCATCGATCAGGGTAATGAAAGCCCGGAAGTTAACCACCACATAATGATGAATGGGCACGTGGAGCAGGTTGCTCACCACCTGCGCCACCAGCCGAGGGCCCTGCCCCTTGCCATACACCGCCTCTCCCAAGGCATAAGCCTGGGTGAGTTTGCGCTCGCCGATGCCCGGCAGGTTGACCCACAGGTCGCGCGGCAGCGAGATCGCCCCAGCCGTCATGGTCTTGGGGTCCAGCGTGGCCAAAATGACAGTATCGGAGCGGGGCGGCCCCCAGGTGGGATCCCAGGGGCGATCATCCACGCCCAGAATGAGGACGTTGAGCCGCGCCTTGCCATTCCAGGGCGGAGGTAACACAAGGGAAGGCAAATTGGTGGCCTGGGGCGTCGGAGGCGGTGTCGCGGCCCCACCAAAGCGGTGAATCAGCACCCCCGCTGCAGCCGTAAACGAAAGGCACGCCACGGCAATCAAACCATAGGCCAACAGCAAAGGGGTCACACGGCGTCGAACAGCACGTTGAGGCATAAAAACGGTTCCTTACCACAGCATCGGCGAGAGTATAACACAGGCAACCGTGCAGAAGACGTGCCAGGCGAAGCGCGGCTGACAGGCAGCGCGGCTTCCGCCCCCGGCTTTACGATGTGCCTGCCAACGCCCTCTCAAGTTCATCCAACGACACCGGCTTGGTAAGGTAGCCGTTCGCGCCCAGGGAAAGCAGGCGGGCGCGCTCAGTCTCGGCAAACTCCGAGGTCAGCATGAACACCCGCACCGCATCCCAACGGCGGCGGCTGCGCACGAACTTCAGGAATTCGTCGCCGGGCACCACCGGCATGTTCAAATCCAGCAAAACGACGTCGGGCGGCGGGCCTTGCAACAAAGCCCGACCGGCCGCCTTGCCGGAAAGAAAAATGCGGTGCTTCCACCCCAGCACATTCAGCATCAAACCGATGGCCTCGGCCATCTCGCGGTCGTCGTCCACAATCCAGGCGGTTGGCATAGCCCTATTCTAACGCCTCCTTGATGTCACGCGCCAGGCGAGGGCCAATACCCTCCACGGCGGCAAGCTCTTCCACGGAAGCCTGCCGGATGGCCGCCACCGAGCCGAAG
>CAYYRG010000130.1:0-1509 GCA_964474015.1 uncultured Anaerolineaceae bacterium
TCTAAACCTCCCTTGCTTTGCTCTCCGAGGAAACCATGACCACCCTTTGCCTGCACCATAACGACGCCGACGGGCGCGCCTCTGCTGCGGTCGTGCGGCGCTTCTACGGCCCCGAAACCACCTGCTACGAGATGAACTACGGCGAGCCCGTGCCGTGGGAAGCCGTCGCCGAAGCCGGGCGCGTCGTGGTGGTTGATTTTTCCCTGCCGCCCGAGACCATGCGCCGCCTGGCCAAGGGTCGGGAATTCATCTGGATCGACCACCACAAAACCTCGCTGGAAGCCCTGGCCGCCGAGGCCGACGAGCGTGGCTGGCCGGGCATTCGCGACACCGCCGAAGCCGCCTGCGTGCTTACCTGGCGCTTCTTCTTCCCCCAGCAGCCGGTGCCGCGGGCCATTGTGCTCATCGGCGACCGCGACATCTGGCGCTGGGCCGAAGCCGACACCGGCGCTTTCAACGCCGGCCTCTACGCCGAAGAAGATACCTCGCCCTGCAACGACGCCCTCTGGCAACCCCTGCTCGACGACGACCCCGCCGCGCTTCAACGCCTGCTCACCCGCGGCGAAATCCTCCACGCCGCCCGCCTGCGGGAAACCCGCCGCACCGTTGACAACAAAGGTTTCGAAGTCATCTTCGAAGGGCATCGCACCTTAGCAGTGAACGCCCGCGGCACCGGCGAAATGGGCGAATACATCCGCCAGCAGGGCTACACCTTAGGCTATTGCTACAGCGACGCCTGGCACAACGGCCAGCTTTACACCTTCGTCACCCTCTACTCCGACCAGGTCGACGTCTCGGCCATCGCCCGCAAATTCGGGGGCGGGGGGCACCCCGGCGCGGCGGGGTTTGGCTTCCCCCGCGGCGAGACCCCCTTCCCGCCGGGCAGTACCTGGTCGTGGAAGGCTGGTTGAAGCGGTTCCCCCTTGATTTTCTCCCGAAATCCTCTACAATAAAAGCAGCATTCGCGAAGCCGCACACGGAACTTCAAGGAGAGACTGCCATGGAAGTCATCAAAGTATCAGGCACATCGCGAACCTCGGCTGTGGCCGGCGCGATTGCCGGGGTATTCCGCGAACACCAGCGGGCGGAAGTCCAGGCAATCGGTGCAGGCGCAGTCAACCAGGCTGTCAAGGCGCTCATCCTCGCCCGCAGTTACCTGGCCGAAGACGGCTACCATGTGGTCTTCGTTCCCAAATTTACCGATGTGGAAATCGACGAAAAAGTGCGCACGGCGATCAAATTCGTGGTCATCGCGTGCGAGGAATCTGCGGCCGAAAGCGAGGCCGCACCCGAGGCGCCGGCAGAAGAAGCATAGTTTCACCTCAGCACGAAAGGAAGGGCGCAAGACATGGGGGGAAGCCGCAAAACCCAATGGGTGATCATGTTGCCCGCGGTGATGCTCAGCATGTGGATGGTGGTGAGCGCGCCGCGGGCTTTTGCATTTTCCACAGCCGGGGAAGCCACGGGCACCACACCCCCACCCGTCGTGAACACAGCAACACCCGCCGC
>CAYYRG010000130.1:1609-4713 GCA_964474015.1 uncultured Anaerolineaceae bacterium
CCCTCCGCGGCACCGCCAAATGGCCCAATTCCGTCAACTTCCCCACGCCCACGCCTTCCCCCACGCCGCGCCCCACGGCCACACCGCGCCCCACGCCCACACCCACCTTCTCCCCACCCAAAGGACGGGTGCGCATCAGCGAATTCCTGCCGCGCCCCCATTACGACTGGAACGGCGACGGGCGCGCCGATCACGGCGACGAATTCATCGAACTGGTCAATCTCGGCCCCGGTGCGGTCAATCTCGATAACTGGCTGCTCGACGATGGCCCCGGCGGCTCGAAACCCTACGAAATTCCTGAAACCGGCCTGCTGCCGGGGCATGTGGTCGTGTTCTTCGCCAGCCAGACCCACCTTCGCCTGAACGACGGCTATGACATGGTGCGCCTGTTCACGCCCGACGGTCACCTCGTGGACGCAGTGAGTTACCGCGCCGCGGCCTGGAACCTCTCATGGTGCCGTCCCAACTGGGGCTGGGGGAACATCACCTACCCTTGCTGGCCAACGCCGGGTGGGGCCAGGAACGTTCTATTCGACGTAGGCACTGGCAAACCCGTCAGCGCATCCCCGGCGGTACGCATTCCCGTTTCCGGGCAGGGGGGACGGCTGGGCGGAGGCCGCCCCCAACAGCATCGCCTCGAACTGCGCGGGGAAGCAGTGCGGCTGCCCTTGGGGATTGGCCACTTCCGCTGGCTCTGGATGCGGTAGAATGGGGGCAATGCCACCGCAGAAGAAGGAAGTGACTTCTCCGTGAAACGCCTATGGCTCGTCCTCTTACTTTTCGGGGGGCTGGTGTATGCTGGCTGCCAGCCCACGCCCCCCGCGGTGCCTTCCCCCACATCGCGCCCGGCCAGCGCCCCTATCGCAATCTTCTTCACCCAACCCACCACGCCCACACGCCTGCACGGTGGGTTGGACGAGACCGTGGCCGCGGCAATCGACAACGCCCGCCTGACCGTGGATGCCGCCCTCTATGATCTGGACTTGTGGAGCATCCGAGATGCCCTGTTGCGCGCCGCCCGGCGCGGCGTGCAGGTGCGCATCGTTGCCGAATCCGACCACCTGGCGCGCGCCGAATTCCAGGCGCTGCGGCGCGCTGGCATTCCCATCGTGGGCGACCATCGCCAGGCCCTCATGCACGACAAGTTCATCATCATCGACCACTACGAAGTGTGGACAGGCTCGATGAACTACACCCTCAACGGCGTGTATCGCAACGACAACGACCTGGTGCGGCTGCGCTCCTCCCGCCTCGCCGCGGACTACACCGCCGAGTTCAATGAAATGTTCGCCGACCACCGCTTTGGGGCAGCCTCTCCCGCCAACACCCCTTACCCCCACGTCAGCCTCGATGGCACGCTGGTGGAAGTGTACTTCTCTCCGGAAGACCATCCTCGCAACCACTACCTGCCGGTGGTCTCACAGGCGCGGCAGAGCATCGTTTTCATGGCCTTCAACTTCACCGACGACGACCTGGCCCGCCTGCTGATTGCCAAAGCCCACCAGGGCGTCAAAGTGCAGGGGGTTTTCGATGCACGCCAGGCTGCCACCAGCCGCGGGAACGATTACGAAACCCTCCGCCGCGCCGGGCTGGATGTGCGCCGCGACGGCAACCCCTACGCCATGCACCACAAGGTCATCATCGTCGACGGCAAAACCGTCATTTTCGGCTCGTATAACTTCACCCGCAGCGCCGAGACGCGCAACGACGAAAACCTGCTCATCGTCCATGACCCCCTGCTGGCCGCCCGCTTCATGGAAGAATTTCAGCGCGTGTATGCCATGAGCAAGCCGTAAAGTATAATTCACCCGAGCGTCGGAACACGCCCCCAAACGGAGCCGCCCATGCCTTTGGACTATCAAAGCGTTTATGCCGCCGTGACCCGCTGGGAAACCCAGGTCAAAGACTTTTACCAAAAACAGGAAGCGCGGGAAAAGGAAGCGTGGGAAAGCCTGCACGCCTGGAGCGAGCGGCTGGAGCCGTTGGCCCAGCGCGTGGCCAAGGCTATGGATGAGGTTCCCTACTGGCGCTCGGCCATGCCGGCGCAAGAACCGCTCACCCAGGCTGTGGACCCACCCGCCGACGCTGCAAGCCGCGTGGCCGAGGCTATCGTGTTGGCTGCTGACGGTTCACAAATCGAACCTAACCCCCATGCCAGCGTGTATTTCGCGCTCGTCAATGTGGGTGCGGTGGCAATGGCCGCGGGCATTCCCCCGCGCACGCACGTCACCAGCACGCTTTGGACGCCCGAAGCGTTAGCCAGTGGGCACCTGCAGGTCAGCCTGCAGCGCGACCTGCGCGAACGCGCCGTGCTGGCCGAGATCGTGGAAGCCCTCCACATCAGCAAGCCGCCCGCCGCTGGAGCATCCTGGGAAGCGTTTGTCGCGGACCTGTCTGCCGAAGCCCCCGTGCTGGCCCTGACCGATGGCCCGCTGGAACTGTGGGGAGCCAAAGACGATGAAGGCAGCAGTTTCCGCCTGGCTTTGGAAGCCTACCGCAAAAGCCTGGAGACCTTGCAGCGTTACCAGGCCATTGCCGCGGGCTTCGTCGATAAACCCCACGCGAATCTGGTCGTGCACCTGCTGGAACTGGCTTTGCTCGACAAAGCGCCCTCGAAGCACGAGGCACAGGCCATCAGCCGCGGCGAGGCCCGGTTGCAAGGCGTGACCGACACAGCCTTGTTTGGCCGCCTGCTGAAACCGGGTCAACGTTCGGCAGTGTTTGCCCTGGCTTCGCAATCTCGCAACGACTACACCGGCGCGCTGGCGCTGCACTTCTTCTACCTCAACACCTCACTCGACCCCGAACAACCCAACATTGCCCGCGTGGAAATTCCCGCCTGGGTTGCCGAAGACGCGGAAGCCTTAGCCACCCTCCACGCCGTGCTGGTGTGGCAAAGCCGCCGGGTGCCGCAAATTCCTTACCCCTACATTTTGCACCGCGCCCATGAGGTGGCCGTAGTGCACCGCGAGGAGCGCGATGTGGTCGAATCCTGGTTGTGCCAGGTGCTGGTTGCCAACGGGCGTTCCCGGTGTATACCTTCAGCCAAACAGCGGCTGAAAGACCTGCACTAACCCCCATCGCAGCGCCAGGGAAGAGCACGG
>CAYYRG010000131.1:0-4687 GCA_964474015.1 uncultured Anaerolineaceae bacterium
GGGGAGAGATCTGGCCATACAATGGCCTTATCTACAACATTTGAGTGCACCCGGGCGAACGCGCGCGCTTGACACGCCCTCGCGCGCCGTGGTACACTCACACCGCCACATCATCCAACGGCTGTGAACAGGATGGGTAGGCGCTGCCCCGCGCGCCCAGAGAGTTGGGCCCTGGCTGAAAGCCCAACCGCAGCAGCAGCGCCGAGTGGACCTGGGAGCTGCCGCCCGAACCCCGTGGCGGGGGTGTAGGGTGGGCCGGGTAGCCCCCGTTATCGGGCTGCGAGTGGGCGCCAGAGCGCGCCAAGCGGGGTGGCACCGCGGACGCGAACGCGTTCGTCCCCAACGGGGCGAGCGTGTTTTTTGTTGGGGAGCTCCCCCGCCCCAGCGGCGGCCTGGGGCCCTTTGCCTGACTTTTGCCGGTGCCTTCCTGACCTTTTGCCTTTGTGTGATTTCCATTCCCGGAGGTTTTTCTATGAGCGACGCCAACCCCAAAAAGCGTTTGCTGACCGGTGACCGCCCTACCGGTAAGCTGCACCTCGGCCATTACGTTGGCAGCCTGAAGAACCGCGTGGCCCTGCAAGATGACTACGAGTGCTTCTTCATCATCGCCGACCTGCACACCCTCACCACCAAATCTTCTAAAGCCGAAATTGCCCAACTGCGGCAGAACATCCACGATATTGTGCTCGATTACCTCGCGGCCGGCATCGACCCCGAAAAAAGCACCATTTTCGTGCAGTCGGCGGTGCCCGAAACCTATGAACTCAACCTGATTTTCGAAATGCTGGTTACTTTGCCGCGCCTGACGCGCCTGCCCAGCATCAAAGACATGGCGCGCGCCGCCCATATGGATGACGAAGCCATCCCCTTTGGGCTGGTGGGTTACCCGGTGCTCCAGGCGGTGGATATTTTGCTCCCGCGTGCTCACCTCGTGCCTGTGGGCAAAGACAACGAGGCCCATGTGGAAATTACCCGCGAAATCGCCCGCCGCTTCAACCGCCTCTATGGCGAGGTGTTCCCGCTGCCCAAGGCGCTGATCGGCGAGGTGCCCACCCTTATTGGCATCGACGGCCAGGCGAAAATGAGCAAGAGCCTCAACAATGCCATTTTCCTTTCTGATAGTGAAGAGGAAGTCAACGCCAAGGTGCGCCGTATGTTTACCGACCCCACCCGTGTGCGCCCCGATATTCCGGCTGACCCCGACAAGCCCACCAATGTGGTCTTCCGCTACCATGACATTTTCAACCCCAACAAAGAAGAGGTTGAAGACCTCAAAGCGCGCTATCGTCAGGGGAAGGTGGGTGATGTGGAGGTCAAACAGAAACTGGCGCGGGCGTTGAATAACTTCTTAGAGCCTTTCCGAGAGCGTCGGGCGCAATATGAGAGCAGGCCCGGCCTGGTGGAGGAGATCCTCATGGAAGGCACCCGCCGGATGCGCCGGGAAGCCCGCGAGACCTTAGCGTTGGTGCGGGAAGCCATGGGGATGTATGGCCTGGACTTGAAACACCGCCTGGATCTGGAAGAGCGCCCTCCCAGCGTGCTGGAAGGCTGATGAGCGCAGGGCCTCCCGCGCGCCAATCGCGCAAATTGTAAACCCCAGTTTCGGGCTTCTCCGGTAGCCTTTCGTGCTGAGCGGAGCGACTCACGGGAGCGAAGCCGAAGTACGAAAGGCCACGAACAACGCGTTGAGCGGAGATTGCGGAGCAATCGCAGTCGAAGCGCGTGATTCGAAACGCATGTTTGTAAGGGCGAGTGCTGACTCGCCCTTTTTGCGTTTCAGCCCGATGTTTTGCTGGGTTTCGTATAGCCATTGCGCAGAAGGTTCGTATAGCCACCGCCCTGCTTTCGTTTCCTTTCCCCTTAGAGCCTATCCGGAAAATCTCGCGGCTGATGTCATGGCGAGCCCCCTGAGCAGTCGTCGCAGGGGGCGAAGCAATCCCCTCCTGTAAACACTTATGCCGTGCCCACGCCCGAACGACACCCTGAGGCTGCCTTCTTTTTACTTCTCCAGGCGGTGGAGCAGGGCTTCCAGTTCTTCGTCGGAATAGTAGTAGATGGTGATGGTGCCGCCTTTGCGGGAGCGGGTAAGCCGCACGCGAGTGCCAAGGGCGGTTTCGAGCCGGGCTTCCAGGTCGCGCAGTTCGGGCGCGGCGGTTTTGCGCGGGCGAGCGGTGGGGCGTTCCCCCTGCAGGCGGCGCACCAGTTCTTCGGTTTGCCGCACGGTCAGGCGCTTGCTTTCCACGGTTTGGAGCGCGGCTTGCTGGGCCTCGGCGGAGGCCAGCCCCAGCAGGGCGCGCGCGTGCCCTTCGCTGATGCGCCCTTCCAGCAGTGCCTTTTGCACCGCAGGGGGCAGTTTCAGCAGCCGCAGGGTATTGCTCACGGCCACCCGGCTTTTGCCCACCCTGCGGGCGATTTCTTCGTGCGAAAGACCAAATTCTTCGTGTAACTGGCGGTAGGCTTCGGCGGTCTCCAGCGGGTTGAGGTCGGCGCGCTGGATGTTTTCGATGAGCGCCAGTTCCAGCAACTGCTGTTCGCTGGCTTCCCTCACCAGGGCTGGCACACGGGTCAGCCCCGCTTTTTTGGCGGCTTGCAGCCTGCGCTCGCCGGCGATGAGAATGTAGCCTTCTCCGTCGGGGGCCTGTGCCACCACTAAGGGCTGGATGATGCCATGCTCACGAATCGAGGCGGCCAGTTCTTCCAGCGCCTCGGGCGAAAAGTGGCTGCGGGGCTGGCGGGGGTTGGGGTGGATGGCGTCCACCGGCAGCAACGCGACACTGTTGCCGGGCAGGCGGCTTTCCCCGCCGGGGATGAGGGCGTCAAGCCCTTTGCCAAGACCGGAGCGTTTGCGGGCCATGATTTACTCTCCGTGGAAGGCTTCACCGGCGTGGGCATCGGCGCGGGGGTCGCCCAGGGTGGGCACGGTCAGCCCGTCGCCTTCGAGAAGTTCGCGCGCCAGGGCCGCGTAAGCGCGCGCCCCGCGCGATTGGGGCGCATAGGCTGAAACTGGCACGCCGTAAGAGGGGGCCTCAGCCAGGCGCACACTGCGGGGAATGATGGCGCGGAAGACTTTGTCGGGGAAGTGCTTTTGCACTTCGGCGACCACATCACCGGCAAGGTTCGTGCGCCCGTCGAACATGGTGAGCACCACGCCCCGCACAGCCAGTTCGGGAAAGAGCGCGGCGCGTACTTTGTCTAAGGTTTGCGTGAGCAACCCCAGCCCCTCTAAAGCGAGGTATTCGCATTGCACTGGAATGATGACGCCATCTTGCGCTGCGACCAGCCCGTTGATGGTCAGCAGGCCCAACGAGGGCGGGCAGTCGATGAGAATGTAGTCGTAGCGGTCGGCAACAGGCTCCAAAGCCCGACGCAGGCGGGTTTCCCGCCCCAGTTCGTTGACCAGTTCTACTTCGGCACCGGCCAGCGCGGGGGAGGCGGGCAGCAGCGACATTTTGAGGCGCGGGTTGTGCAAGATGAGCGGCGCCGCCGGGGAAGCGCCTAACAAGACATCGTAAGTGCCGCCGCGCAGATGGTGTTTGTCGACCCCCAGGCTGGATGTGGCGTTGGCCTGGGGGTCCAGATCGACCAGGAGCACCCGCTGGCCGTAGTAGGCCAGGTATGCGCCGAGGTTGATAGCCGTGGTGGTCTTCCCGACGCCGCCTTTCTGGTTGACGAGGGTGTAGATGCGAGACATAGGCACTCCACGAAGGATTTCGCCGAGGAGAAAAGAGGGGGCACCTCGGCGAGAGGTGGGGGGAATGGCTGCAGGCAGCCAGAGCGCAGGCCAGGCTATAACAGGGCGCGGATCTCGGCGGGTGTGGGTGTGGAAGCCAGGCCGCGGCGTTGTACCGATAGGGCTGCGAGGTGGGCGGCGAAGCGGGCTGCGGCCAGGGGGTCGCGGGTGTGGTAGAGGCGGATGAAGAAGGCCGCGGCGAAGATGTCGCCCGCGCCGGTCGCGTCCACTTCGCGGGCTGGCGGTGCAGGGATGGCATGGGCTTTGCCCTGCCAGTAAACTACGGCCCCGGTCGCGCCCTGGGTGACCACCAGCACCGGCACCATCTCAGCCAGCGCGGGGATACGGCTTTCGTCGCCGCCCAGGTCTTCCAGGCTGAGGACGGCGGCGGTCGCGTGCGCGAGCACGGTTTCGGCCTCGGGCCAGGCCGTGGGGCGGATGAGGCCATCGGCTCCCCAGGCGCGCAGCCAGCCCTGGGGGGTGATGCCCACGAAGCGGCCGGCGAAGCGGGCGGCCAGCGTGGGGGGCAATTCGCCAGCGACCGGCGCCAGGTGCACGAGGGGGGCGCGCCGCCATGCCGCGGGGATGGCTTCCCATGCCAGGGGGGCTGCTGCGCGGGCTTGTAACACCAGTCGCCGCCCTTGGGGGGTGGTTTCCAGCGCGAAAGTGGTGGTGGCGCTTGAGGGCACACAGTGGACGGCGATGCCTTCCAAAGCGTCGCCCAGTGGCGTGTCAGGGTTGCAAGCGGTCACCACTGCAGCCTGCAGGCCGAAAGCCCGGGCAGTACGGGCAGCATAAGCCACGCTCCCGCCCAGGCGGGGGCCTTCCGGTGTCAGGTCGCGGCTGAGATGGCCGATGGCAAGGTAATTGGGGGTGTGCACAGGAGAATTATACACGATGGAAAAGCCCTGTGGGGGCGGCTGGGAGGGAGCAATCCTCCTATTTTTTATCGCTGGC
>CAYYRG010000132.1:0-4642 GCA_964474015.1 uncultured Anaerolineaceae bacterium
TTCTGCAAAAAGGGGCGAAGTGCATGGGGCAATTATACCCCTTTCCGTAGGGCAAAATGCATATGGGCACAGGCCCAACCTGCTCACAAAGCCTTGCACCTGCTGATGGACTTCCCAGCACCCTTCACCCATTTCTTTCACACAACCCATGACCACGCATTGAAGACTTCCCCGAGGCCAGACTTTCAGGCTGCCCCCTCGCCAGTCGCGCGACACTATGTAATTTTTCTCACGACCATAAAACCCTTTTTGTCACGCTTAGCAAGCGCGCCCACACTCACTGCAGTATAATAAACACGGGCGCCCGTCGCGCACCGTTTTTCCGTTGCCCTTTTCGTCGTTGCCCCAGGAGGTCTGCATGGTTTTCTCGGCCCTGCTTTCCCCTCATCGGATGCACATTCCCGACGGCTTCCTCAGCATCCACGTGGCGTTACTGTTGTGGGCCGTCAGCGCCGCGTTCCTGGCCCTGGCGCTGCGCCAGAGCCGCAAAACGCTGGGAGAACGCCAGGTGCCCTTGATGGGCATCATGGCGGCTTTTATTTTCGCAGCCCAAATGTTCAACTTCCCCATTCCAGGGGGCACATCCGGGCACCTGTTAGGCGGCGTGCTGGCCGCCATTCTCCTTGGCCCATGGGGAGGTATGTTGACCATGACCGCCGTGATCATGGTGCAAGGCATCCTCTTCCAAGATGGCGGTCTGGTCAGCATGGGCGCCAACCTCTTCAATATGGGCATCCTCACTACGCTGATCGGCACGGCCATCTACCGGCTGGGGGCACACCGCAGCCAGCACGTCAAGATACTGCTGGCAGGCGGGGCGGCGTGGCTGTCGGTGGTCGGAGCCGCGCTGGCCGCCTCGCTGGAACTCTGGCTGAGCGGCACCGTGGCGCTGGCCGTCGTGGTGCCGGCCATGGTAGGCGTGCATGCCGTCATCGGCATCGGGGAAGCCATCATCACCGTAGCCGCGCTGAGCTTCGTGCAGCGCACCCGCCCCGACCTGCTGGAAGACACCGCGCCCCAATCCGTTGCCCGTGGCTGGATCGCCGCAGGGCTGCTGCTTTCCCTCGGGGTCATCCTGCTGGCGCCATTGGCTTCCACCAATCCCGACGGGCTGGAAAGGGTCGCCCACAACCTGGGCTTCCTGAACCGGGAAGCCCCGCCGCCGGTGCACCTCCTGAGCGACTACACCCTTCCCTGGCTAAGTCATACGCCCTGGTCCACCATCCTCGCCGGGGTCATTGGCGTCGCGGTGGTGACCACTCTGGCCTTCGGCATCGCTAAAGCCCTGCGACGAACAGCGTGAAAACCCTCTCCTCACCCTGCGCGCCCCTGCAGGAAGCCCCATCCCCAGCCGGGGGGCGCGACCCGCGGCTGAAAGTCGTCTGGACCCTGGCTTTCATCTTATACGCCCTCGCACTCCCCGACGGGCAATGGGGTATCTTTCTCTTGAGCGCAGCCGGGCTGGGCGGGGTAGCGATGCTCAGCGGCGTCCGCTGGACGGCAATGCTTCGCCGCGCGCAGGTGGCTTTACCCTTTGCGCTGGCCGCCGTTTCCACCGCGTTCATCTGGCCGGGGCAGCCATGGAAAACCTTCCATCTGGGAGGCTGGACCCTCACGGTGACCGTCGAAGGGGGGATTCACTTTCTCAGCATTCTGTGCCGCGCATGGCTGGCAGCGCAGGCCATCGCCCTCTTGGGGCTGACCACGCCGTTCTCACAATGGCTGTGGGCCTTCCGCCGCCTGGGCATGCCCCCCGAACTGGTCACCATGCTGCACCTGATGCACCGCTACCTGGCCGTGCTTACCGACGAAACCCTGAGGCTGCAGCGGGCCCGCACCGCCCGCCAGGCTGCGCCGTTGCCCGGAAAGCGCGCCCCCGGCTTTTTGTGGCAGGCCCAGGCCACCGGCCACATGGCTGGACAACTCTTCCTGCGGAGCCACGCGCGCGCCGAGCGCGTTTACCAGGCCATGTTGGTGCGGGGCTACCGCGGCGATTGGCCTATGCCATCCAACCGCCGCCTGACCACCCAAGACTGGCTGCTGGGGGTGCTGGGGGTGGCGTTCCTGTTGCTCATCGAAGGACTTGTGCACCGATGAATCGCACCGAACTTCGCTCCTCGCCTGCCCCTGCATCACCACCGCTTTCCGCTTCCCCCCTCATCCGCATTCAGGGGCTGACGTTCCGCTATGGCGACGACGCCCCCGCGCTCGTCAACATCAACCTGACCATCGCCGCCGGAGAAAAGGTCGCCGTGGTGGGGCCTAACGGCTCCGGAAAAACCACCCTCTTGCTGCACCTCAACGGCCTCCTGCAGGGGGAAGGACGGGTCGAAATCGGTGGGCTTCCCGTCGCCAAGCCCCACCTCCCGGCCATCCGCGCGCTGGTGGGCCTGCTGTTTCAGGACCCCGATGACCAGTTGTTCTCGCCCACGGTGTATGAAGACGTCGCCTTTGGCCCGCTTCAGCAGGGGCTCTCCCCTGAAGAAGCCAGGCAACGGGCATGCGCCGCTCTCGAGCAGGTTGGGCTTCGCCACCTGGCGAAGCGCGCACCCTACCGCCTCAGCGTCGGCGAAAAGAAACGCGCCGCGCTGGCAACCGTGCTGGCCATGCAGCCCCAAATCCTCGCCCTGGACGAGCCCACCGCCAACCTCGACCCGCGCGCGCGGCGCCAATTAATTGCCCTCTTGCAGGAACTCCCCCAAACCATGCTGGTCGCCACGCACGACATGCGCCTGGTGGCGCGCGACTTTCCCCGCACCGTGGTGATGGATGCAGGTCAAATCGTCGCCGACGCGCCCACCGCAGAAGTGCTGCGCGATCGCGCTTTCCTGGAAGCCCACGGGCTGGAACCACCTTGCCTGCCTGAGCAGGCATAGCCCACCGTGCTCGGGCCTTGCTGCCCCCCACCCTTTCCCCCGGAGGAGCCTATGCCCACCCTCGGCACCGCTTACAAACGCCACACCGACTTCGACGGCTACGATGTCATCGTCATCGGCTCCGGCATCGGCGGGTTGACCACCGCCGCGCTGCTTTCCCGCTTCGGTCACAAGCGGGTGCTCGTGCTGGAACGCCACTTCACCGCCGGTGGGTTCACCCACACCTTCACCCGGCCCGGCTACGAATGGGATGTCGGCGTTCACTACATCGGCCAGGTGCTGGGCAAGCGCACCCTGCTCAGCCGCCTTTTCGCCACCATCACCGAAGGCAGGCTGCAGTGGGCTTCCCTGGGGCAGGTGTACGACCAGGCAGTGATTGGCGACTTCACCTTCAATTTCGTCGCCGGCCGGGAAAACCTGCGCGCCGCGCTGCACGCGGCCTTCCCCCACGAAAGTGCGGCCATCCAGGGCTATTTGCGGGCTGTTGGCGAGACGGTGGCAGCGTCGCAACATTACTTCGCCGCCAAAATTTTGCCAGGGCTGGCCGGGAAAGCCGCCCAACGGATGGCGCGGGGCTTCTACCGCTACGCCAACCGCACTGTGCACGCCGTGCTCACCGAACTGGGCGCTTCACCTCTATTGATGGCCGTGCTCACGGCGCAATACGGCGACTACGGCCTGCCGCCCAAACAAGCCAGTTTCGCCATGCAGGCTTTGCTGGCACACCACTACTTCGAAGGCGCGGCCTACCCCATCGGGGGCTCTTCATCCCTGGCTGCCAACATCATCCCCCTGGTCGAAGCCCAGGGCGGCGCGGTGCTGGTGCGCGCCGAGGTGCAGAAAATCCTCATCCGCGACGGTAAGGCCGTGGGCGTGCGAATGCACGACGGGCGGGAAATTCTCGCCCCGGCGGTGGTCAGCGATGCCGGTTTCGCCACCACCTTCACCCGCCTGGTGCCCCCTGAAACCGCCCAACGCATTGGGGCGCTGGAAGCCGTGCAGCGGGTAGGGCTTTCCATGGCCCACTTTGCCCTGCACGTCGGGCTGGAAAGCAGCGCCGAGGCGCTAAACCTGCCCAAACACAACCTGTGGCTTTATCCCAACGAGCGCCACGACGAAAACGTCGCCCGCTACCTTGCGGACCCGGAAGCGCCCTTCCCGATGCTCTTCATCTCCTCCGCAGCAGCCCGCGACCCCGACTTTGCCCACCGCCACCCCGGTCATGCCACGCTGGAAATCGTTGCCCCCGCCAACTGGGCATGGTTCCAACGGTGGGAACACACCCGCTGGCAAAAACGCGGCCCCGATTACGAAGCCTTCAAAGCCCGCATACGCGAGCGCCTGCTGGAAGCCCTCTACACGGCGCTGCCTCAAACCCGCGGGCACGTGCGGATTGCCGAACTGGGCACCCCGTTGAGCACCCTCACCTTCGCCGGCCACCCCCAGGGGAGCATTTATGGGTTAGCCCACACGCCGGCGCGATTTCACGAACCGCTGCTTCGCCCCGCCACGCCTATCCGGGGCCTCTACCTCACCGGCGCCGACATCAGCACGGCGGGGGTTGGCGGCGCAGCCGCCGGCGGGCTGCTGACCGCCAGTGTCATCCTCAAACGCAACCTCATCAAAGCCCTGGCCCAGCCCCAGGAAACCGCCTGAGAAAGCCCAACAGGCGCAGCGCCGCAAGGAACGCCGGAAAACAACCAGCCCTTGGCGACAAACCAAGGGCTGGTGATGGACAGGGAACGGCAGGAAAGCACGGCTTACGC
>CAYYRG010000133.1:0-4601 GCA_964474015.1 uncultured Anaerolineaceae bacterium
ACCACCCAGGCGACGATGTTGGTGCCGAAGCGGTAGGCCAGGTGACGGTAGTCGGGCGTTTCCAGGATGAGCAAATCGGCCTGCTTGCCGACTTCCAGCGAGCCGAGGCGGTCGGCGCGCTGGAGCGCGGCGGCGGCGTTGATGGTGGCCGCGGCCAGCGCCTGGGCGGGTGTCAGCCCCATGGCCCGGCAGCCCAACGCCATCGCGAAGGGCATGCTTTCGCACCAGGCGGTGCCGGGGTTGCAGTCGGTGGCTAAGGCCAGCAGGCCGTCGGCTTCCAAAATGGCCTGGGCGGGCGTGTAGTGCGGTTCAGCCAGCCCAAAGGGCGTGCAGGGCAGCGCCACGGCCACGGTGTCGGATGCTGCCAGGGCGCGGATGTCGGCTTCGGAGGTCGCCACCAGGTGGTCGGCGGAGGCCGCGCCCAACTCGGCGGCCAGGGCTGCGCCGCCCAGGTTGTCGAATTCGTCCGCGTGCACTTTCAGGGGGAAGCCCAGGGCGCGGGCGGTTTCCAGAATGCAGCGGGTTTGTTCGAGGTCGAAGGCGCCGGTTTCGCAGAACACGTCTACGAAAGGCAGCGGGCGCCCGCCGCCGTGTTCCTGCCACCAGCCTTTGAGGGCGGGCAGCATATCGCGGCAGATCAGGCGGGCGTAATCGCCGGCGCGGCCTTTGAACTCCGGCGGCACCGCGTGGGCAGCGAGGAACGTCGGCACCAGTTCCCACGGCCCTTCGTCATCCAGCGTTAGGATGGCTTCCAGCATCTTGAACTCGGCGGCGGTGGCAAGGCCGTAGCCGGTTTTGACCTCGATGGTGGTCGCGCCGTGGGCAAAGGCGCGCACCAGGCGGGGGCGGGTTGCCGCCATCAGGGCTTCCAGCGAGGCGCGGCGGGTGGCCTGCACCGTGGCAAGAATGCCGCCGCCCGCCTGCAGGATTTCGAGGTAACTTTTGCCCTGAAGCCGCATCTCGAACTCGGCGGCGCGTTCCCCCGCCCAGAGCAGGTGGGTGTGGGGGTCCACCAGGCCGGGCACCACGGCGCGCCCCTGCGCGTCGAAGCGCGGCTCGTCGGGGAAGGCCGGCGCAATCTCGGCTTCCGGCCCCAGGGCGACGATGCGGCCTGCTCGCAGCACCACGGCCGCGTGGGGGATGATTTCCAGCGTGCCCAAACGGCGGCCGCGCTGCGGCCCGCCTTGCGGTGTGACCAGTTGACCGATGTTGTGGATGAGCATGGCTGCCTCCTGCTGCAATTATACGCCAAACCGCTTGACCCTCTCGGCGGGCGCGGCTATACTGAAAACATCTTTCCCCAGGGAGGTTGTCATGGGCTTGAAACCCGACCATTGGATTCGCAAAATGGCGCTGGAACACGGCATGATCGAGCCGTTTGTGGAAAGCCAGGTGCGGGAGGGGGTGCTTTCTTATGGTGTGTCTTCCTATGGCTACGACGTTCGTGTGGCCGATGAGTTCAAGATTTTCACCAATGTGTATTCCACGATGGTGGATCCCAAGGGCTTCGACACCCGCTCGATGGTGGATTTCAAGGGCGAGGTGTGTGTCATTCCGCCGAATTCCTTTGCCCTGGCGCGCACGGTAGAATACTTCCGCATCCCGCGGGGGGTGCTAACGCTGTGCGTAGGGAAGTCTACCTATGCGCGCTGTGGCATCATCGTGAACGTCACGCCCCTGGAGCCAGAATGGGAAGGCTATGTCACGTTAGAGATTTCCAACACCACGCCCTTGCCGGCAAAGATTTACGCCAACGAGGGCATTGCGCAGATGATTTTCTTCGAGGCCGACGAGGAATGCCACGTGTCGTATGCCGACAAGAAGGGGAAATATCAGCGGCAGAATGGCATCGTCCTGCCCAAGTTGTAAAAGAGTGAGCACGGTGGGGGGAGGGGTTAAACAAACAGCGACAGGGCGGTTGTGCCCTGTCGCTGAAGCGTTTAGGGGAAAGTGCGCTTATCTGGCGGCTTCCATCGCTTTGTCGACCACGGCTTTGAAGGCTTCCGGGTGACGGACGGCCAGGTCGGCCAGCATTTTGCGGTTGATGGCGATGTTGGCTGCCTTCAGCGCGTGGATGAGACGGCTGTAAGTGGTGCCGTTTTGCCGTGCGGCCGCATTGATGCGCGCAATCCACAACCGGCGCAGGTCGCGTTTGCGGGTGCGGCGATCGCGATAGGCGTACCAGAGGCTTTTGAGCATGGCCTCGTTGGCCCGGCGGAAGCGCCGTGAGCGCGCCCCGTATTGTCCTTTGGTGAGTTTGAGGATTTTCTTGTGGCGTCGGCGACGCACGAAACCTGTCTTGACTCGCATGGTAACCTCCTGCGGTCCCCTGGGCGTCGGCGGTGGGCCCGCCCGTTAGTACACCCAGCAGCCGCAATCAAAAAATGGGAATCTCAGGCGGACTGTTTCTTCAGGTAGGGCGCAAGGCGATGGACGCGCTTGATGATGCCCTTCCCCTCCACCGGCAACATTTCGGTGAACAGGCGCTTGGTGCGCTTTGAGGTGTTGCGCCGCAGGTGGCTCTTGCCGCCTTTGGTGCGCACCAGTTTGCCGGAACCCGTCACGCGAAAGCGCTTGCTGGTTGCCTTGTGGGTCTTGATCTTGTACTTTTTGGTTCGCTGTTTGCGCGGCACTTTGATGCTCTCCTCTTACCTTGAGATACTGGGAAAGTTCCCACAGAATTCACTTTTTCTTTTTGGCCGGTGCCAGAATCATCAGCATGGAGCGGCCTTCCAGCGCCGGTGGCTTTTCGACCACCGCAATATCGGCGAGGGCTTCGGCGACCTCTTTCAGGTCTTCCAGGGCGATTTCGGGGTAGGTGATTTCCCGCCCGCGGAAGAGCATACGCACTCGCACTTTCATGCCTTTTTCCAGCCATTTGCGTGCGCTGCGCACTTTAAAGTCGCGGTGGTGTTCGCTGGTTTTGGGGCGCAAGCGCAGCTCTTTGATTTCGACCTTGGCTTGCGCCTTGCGGGCCTGACGCTCTTTCTTCGAGCGCTCGTACAGGAATTTGCCAAAATCCATCACACGGCAGACCGGTGGCCTGGCGTTGGGCGCCACTTCCACCAGGTCGAGGTTGGCTTCCCGGGCGATGCGGAGCGCCTCGGCACGCGAAACCACGCCAATGTTGTCGCCGTTCGGGCCGACCAGCCGCACTTCAGGGGCGCGGATGGCCTCGTTGATCCTGTAATCGCTTGCTTTCGCTATGGCCGTTCCTCCTGAAACAAAGACGAGTCGCGCCACAGGGCGCGATGCGGCACCTTACCGAGGTCAAAGCATACCATAACTCGCCAGGAGCGTCAACTTTAAACGCGGCAGAATGACGCCGTGTGCGGTATGATTAGGGGAGTCTATTTTTGGAGGCGAGTACGCATGCACATTGTGATCACCAACGATGATGGAGTGTTCGAGCCGGGTTTGCTGGCGCTGGCGCAGGCGCTGCGGCAAATTCCCGGTAGTGAGGTCAGCGTCGTGGCACCCGACCGCAACTGGTCGATTAGCGGGCACGTCAAGACGCTGACGCGCCCCTTGCGGGCCTGGACGGTGCGGCTGGAAGATGGGAGCGAAGCCCTGGCGACCGACGGCGCACCTTCCGATTGCGTGGCGATGGCGCTGCTGGGGCTGGTGCCTCAGCCGGTGGATCTGGTGGTTTCGGGCATTAACCCCAACGCCAATGTAGGGCACGATATTACCTATTCCGGCACGGTGACGGCGGCGATGGAAGCCGTCATCTTCGGTGTGCCGGCGATTGCGGTTTCGTTGGAGCGGGAAGGTGCGCCGCTTTCTCAGTTGGATTTTGCCCCCGCGGCGCAGGTTGCCCGCCGGGTGGCTGAATATGTGCTGGCGCATGGGCTGCCCGCGGAAGTGCTGCTCAATGTGAATGTGCCCCACCGCCCGCTGGAAGCCCTGCGGGGCCTGCGGGTGACGCGGCTGGGCCGGCGGGTCTATCGCGACGCCCTGGTGCGGCGGGAAGACCCCTGGGGGCGCCCCTATTACTGGATTGGCGGGGGCGCGCCCGAGGGCGTGGCGGAACCGGGCACCGATATTGGCGCTCTGGCCGAGGGTGCGGTTTCGGTGACGCCCATCCAGATGGATATGACAGCCTATGGCGTGTTGGCCGAGTTGCGGGGTGGTCTGGAGGGGCTTTCCGGCCCCTGGGGCGCGGGCAAAATGGCCTGAAAAACGAGTTTGGGGAATTTTCTTGAAATCCCTTGACTTCTGGGAAGATGCGCGTATAATTCCGCCCGTGCTTGACGGATGGTTTCGCCTCCAAAGCGAGGCAAACCGATAACAACCGAGGAGAGGCGCAGCAGCGCCAGAGACCAGGGCTGAAAAAGTTGAAGCCTGTTCGGTCTGGCAGCCGGTGTCGGGAAACGAGACATCGGTTGTTGTTGTCTCCCCAAAAACCTTGACAGAGCCGAGCCTGGCAGGTAGAATTGGGCTTGCTCGGATGAGGGAACGGGACCTTAACAACTGAAGAGTGACAGGAAGCAGAAGCGACCTGTCGATTCTGACGAGTTTTACAGGACAACGATCCGTGTAGACAAACGCCGAAAGGCGATACTCTTGCGGAGAGTTTGATCCTGGCTCAGGGTGAACGC